>JBDUAU010000443.1:0-4262 GCA_040004485.1 Saprospiraceae bacterium | reverse complement strand
AATGGTGATTTCAGTAATTATCCTTTCACAGAAGCGCGATCAGCTTGTTCGTGCAACGGGATCATCGGCCACCTTGATAAACGGGATTGTTTCCCCGATGCGGGAAGCAGTCATGGCTATTACAGTTCTCGCAGCTGGCATGCAGATTCAATCTATTTTAGAAATACGCCCGGCCCCTATTATAAAAATGACTGGCATAAGATCGAAGCCTATTTCGAATTGAATAGCATCATAGGCGGCCTGGGTATTCCTGATGGAAAAATAAGATATTGGTATGATGGACAATTGCTGATCACATCTGATAGCATATTGATGAGAACGGGGGCTCATCCCGATATGAAATTCAATCAATTATTTTATGGCCCCTACATCGGCGTTGGTTCACCGATTGATCAGACCTGGTGGGTGGATGATCTGATCATTGCAGATGGCCTTCCTTTGACGGCAACAGAAAATATAACTGACACGGAAACCGGATTCTCTGTTTTTCCAAATCCATCAACAGGTATTTTTAATGTGAAAATCAAAAATCAAAATCTTACCGATGACGCACAATTTCAAATTTTGGATGTAACGGGCCAATTACTTTTTAATCAAAAATTAAACTCTGATGCGCAAACATTTCATTTTCACTTACGACCTGGATTATATTTTGGAATGATAAAAAATAATCAAAGATGGAGTGGGATTAAAAAAATTATTATTCAATGATAAATTTATCCTCTTCTGCCCTTTTTGCCTATTCTGCCCATGCCTCTTCGAATTTTTCTTTGCTGTGTTTCTCTATTACTAATTCATTTCCTGTGAAAAACTCTCTCCCCTGTGTTTCTCAATCTCGCTTCACATCGTTTCGAAAACCCCGGGGGTAATGGACTTGCACTCCGGGGTTTTCGCGCGAAGCAATGAAACACAGGGGAGAGAAATTTAGCGAAGCAAGAAATTTCGATGGGGTAAAACGTAGAAGCATTCTCCTTCTTCCGCCCTTTATGCCCTTTCTAATTCACAACATTCACGTTCCCAAACACTCTCGCCTGACTCATGTTCACCAGAGGTTGCATCGAAAGACCGGATTTATGAATGATCACATTATGCAAATTGAGTGTTCCTAGATTCCAAATTATATTTGATCCGATGCCCCGGAAAGAAAGGTCATGAAGATTGAGTGTGACGCCGGCAGAAATAGAAATCCCCACACCGCCGTATCCACAATAGATTTTAGCACTACCCGCCTGCATATTGATGATCGTAATGTTTTTTGTAAAATTTATTTGCGTCGAAGTTAATTTTATGCTGTCCCCTGCCGGAAGCTGAAGTCGTATCGTGTCACCGGCATTCACACAGGCCAGCACATCACGTAATGTACCGGGTCCCTGATCACCTCCACTGGTCACTATATGATTGCATGAATTAAGCTGGGGAATAAATTTTGACAATAGTTTAATATAAGATCCCTGATTAGAGATCGATGTCTCAGTGATCTCCCACGAATTCTCGGGCCAACTCGTGTTCCAATCCTTATACGATTTTAATGAAGGTTGATTTTGCGGGGGGACGATAGTACCTCCATAAGCGGGATCAGGTTGATAATTCGGATTGAAACCTCCGGTTTGATATCCCGGTGCAGGCCCGTAGAGAGAGGTCAATGCATTGTCATAGTTGGTCCCATCTGCAAACCAGGAGTGATACATTTCATTTGCACATTTTTCTGCACCTGAAGTGTACATATTCGTCAGCATCACTCTGCTGATCGGATTGACACCGTGCAGAAAATTAAGATACCCGGTCGCCGCATTCCGATACGGTACAGTGTCTGCTGCTAAATCATACTGTATGTAATTGTAAAACAGCAGACCGGTATGACCGCGAGGACGATTACTGCCCCATGTATTGTCACCATCATTTATAAAGGCTCTGTAGGCACAACTTGTATTTGTATAGGCAGGTAATAAATGGGTGTTGTTTGCCATTGCACTTATAAATGAATTACGAATCGCATTTTTGACAGAAGTAGTTACACCAGGCAGTGAAGAATAATACAATAACAAATCCTGTATGATACTTTCCCATGGATACCAGAAGGTCCATTGCATCGGCTGGATCTGTGTGTAATTAGTTTCCACATAGGTCTTATATGTGGCCTGACTTGTGAGCGCATATAAAAGAACGGCTGCTCCTATTTGAGCAGAAGTTTGTTGATAATTACTGATCTCCGGATTGGCACTTGAGAAGCCGGCATTATTGTAAGCCGAAAAACCAGGATTAGCGACTAACCAATTCCATGCATTTATCGCTGCTGTTT
This sequence comes from Saprospiraceae bacterium, assembly GCA_040004485.1. Lineage (GTDB taxonomy): Bacteria > Bacteroidota > Bacteroidia > Chitinophagales > Saprospiraceae > Opimibacter. The sequence continues at coordinate 1,963 of JBDUAU010000443.1, read as the reverse complement.
TTAACGAATCGGCATAAGGTTGTAACGATGGAATGCCTGATTGCTGAAATGCCAGAGCACCCATCGCATACATGCTGGCAGCGCATCTCGTCGAAGAAGCTTGCGCCTGACCATATCTTCTGAAACCAACATCAGCACTTGGCGGACTGGCTGCGGTAAAATCGGTCACCGATACTTTCATTAATACTGAACCATTCGCCTCCTGCATTCGTCGTAACCAGTCAAGTTCCCATTTTACTTCATCAAGTACGTCCGGTACGCCATTACCTGATTCAGGAATAGTATAATTATCTGCCCATGCACCTGGCCTCTCGATGTAAGCAAAAAGAATATCATGAATAGGCTCATATGCGAAATTGACATACTTGTTATAATCACCTGCATCGAACCAGCCTCCACGAAGATTTCTTGTTGTCGATGGAATCGGATTTGTCACAAGTCTGCAGTCAAGGTCTTGCTGCGTGTGGAGGTGGCTTGCCCCATCAGACCATACTCCTGCATAAGGCGTCGTTTTTGCAAACCCTGATCGTTGATAATAAAACATGCGCATGGCCTGCTTCATGACATCACTGTACACATCCGGTCTGATATCAAAATAAAATGAATGTTTATTGTTGGTCGGATCGTAGACATAATAAGATCCGTTGGCTGTGACGGATGAAAAATCAAACCACCAGGCTTTATCTCCACTTTGCGCATATGTAGCACCACTATGCCATGATGTAGCCGGTCCTGAAAAAACAAGTGTATTTGTCGTTGCATCCCGTAATTGAAGTGTAGCAGCCGGGGTGTAAAAATCACCGGCTATAAAATCAAACCCGGACTGTGGATTATTGATGACGCAGATCTTCTGCATATCGGGCAGATATCCAAACTGATCCACTTTAAGATGCTCGGATACTGCGCCCGGCTGCGCCGATAGAAGCTTTGGAGAAAAAAGTATGAAAAATAGAATCGACTTCCTCATAGAACAGAAGGTTTAAATATCCATGCAGGTGTTATGTCGGGGAGAGGAATCTAAGGTAATAAAATTAAATATAATCAGCACTTCCCGCTAGTCATTTACATTTTAAAATCATTAAGTAGCCTTTGGTTTGATCGAATATTGATGCATTACCGAAATACTGACTAAAATCATTCAGCAAGATGACTGTACTCATTTCTCTGCTTTTGATGCCTTGCTACTTTTATTAGGCAATGAGAATAAAATCAATAAATCGAAAGAAATCAGTTATTCACTTTAGGATGAGTTGAAATAATTCTCGTCGACATGTGGAAATAATTTTTCAAACCAAATCAATACTAACTATTCTAAAAAAGGAGGATTTATGAACAAATTGAAACTATTGACTCTGGCATTATCCATGTTTATGGTAGCCGCCATGTGTATTCAAAACGCCAATGCTCAGGGAGAGCAAAGGACACCGTCGATGAAATTTTTATTGAGTGGTGATGCATACATGGGTTTTAGATTTACCCCCGAAGCTAAAACTCCGGATTTCTCCACGAATCAGGCTGCACAATTTACCTTCACCAATATGGGTGTAAATCCCGTATTTCTCTGGAAATTATCTGACAAGATGATTTTTGAAGGTGAAGTTGAATTTCAAAACCGGAATCCTCATCCAACAGGTTATGCTGCCGGTGAAGGTCTTGAAATCGAGCTGGAATATTGCAACATCGGCTTTATTCTCAACGACTATATGATCCTGAGAGCAGGCACATTCTTCTCGACTATGGGGATTTTTGAAGACTGGCACCATCAGCGAATCACCAATAAAATGATCAGCCGGCCGCTTGGTATAGGAAATCAAAGTGGTCTGGGCATCGAATCAGGTACGGATCTCGGATTTAATCTGCGAGGCGCTCTGCCATTCGGGAGTTCAAAAGTGAATTATTCTATCGATTTAACAAGTGGTCCCCGACTCCTGCTTGAAGAAGATTACGACTCTATTCTCGAAAT
>JBDUAU010000634.1:0-4266 GCA_040004485.1 Saprospiraceae bacterium | reverse complement strand
GTCACGTATTGTCAGAAAATTATCAATGCAGGCTACACACTCGAACCTAAATATCAGGATCTATTCCTGGCGGATAATAACAGATCAAATGAGATCATCTTTCCGATCACATTTGATGGTGTAAATACGAGGACATATGGAGGAACAACTTTCCTTGTATTTGGCGGAATCGGGGGCAGCATGAAACCTGCTGATTCCGGTGTATCAGGAGCTTGGGGTGGTATGCGTACTACGCGCACTTTTGTTGAGAAATTTCCAAAAGATATAGGCGGTATCATTACACTCCCTAATGAGGGAAATACAGTAAGCTATAGCAAACTATATGTACCGGGTGCATACCAGGGATGGGTCGGAACCAATACGGCAACATCGCTTTCATCCGTATTGAACAATAAAATCTACGAAGGACATATCTATTTTACAACTGACAACAGTCCTTTTTTCTTTACAAAAGTTCCTTCTTCCACTTTTGCTTTGCGCTTAGGCGACAATGGCGGCGATGGTACACTTGAAATGAATGGTGACACCATCCGTGCAGGAGCAGCAGGAATGTATTACATCAAAGCTGACCTGAATACCAACAAGTATACCATAGAGCGACAGGATTGGAGCATTGCAGGAGATGCTGCACCTGGAGGATGGAATTCTGATCATGCGATGACCTGGAATCCTGCAACACAGGCTTTGGAGATCAACATCGATCTTGCGCCTGGACAATTTAAATTCAGAGCTAATGGTGACTGGGCTACCAACCTTGGAGATAACCTCAAAAATGCTATTCTCACTCAGGATGGTGATAGTATTCGTCTTGAAAACGGTAGTTCATATCTGATCCGGCTCTTTTTGGATAAACCTGATTACACATATGAAATCCGTTCGACGAGCTTTGATACACGTGGACTCTTTTATACAAGTGGCCAGAATATTGATGTAAATGACATCACTGTTTTCACAGATGGATACGCTATCCGGAAATTCAAAAATATTACATCGCAAGGACTACCCGGATCAAATAAGGATTACCCTGACACAGACTTCCCTGTTTTCAGACTTGCAGATATATTGCTGATGGCCAGTGAAGCACTCGTACGGAGTGGCGGAGATCGTAGTCTTGCACTTGATTATTTCAATCAGGTACGTCACCGGGCTTATGGCGGATCGGGTGGTGGCATTACTGATGATCAGCTTACCCTTCAGATGCTTATAGATGAACGTGGAAGAGAGTTGTATTGGGAATGTCACAGACGAACGGACCTTATTCGTTTTGGACAGTTCAGTGCTACAAATTATGTATGGGCTTGGAAAGGAAATGTTAAAGAAGGTAAGTCTGTAGATGCATTCAGGGATGTCTATCCGATACCTTCATCAGATCTTGGTGCGAATCCACAACTTGAGCAGAATCCGGGGTATTAAACCTTAATGTCGCAGATTTTTTATAAAGAATTGTCGAACAGATGAATAAAAATCAATTCATTATTTGTTTGAATTTTTTCATTTGTATCTCGCTAAACGCACAGATTCCTTCTTATGAATGGATAAAGGGTGCTGGTATCGGTTCAAATGATGCCGCTGAATCTATCACAACAGATCAGAGTGGAAATATTATCGTGATCGGTCAATATTCGAATTCAATCTTACATTTTGATTCCGATTCGCTTGAAGGAAATACTGCGGGATATTTTATGGTCAAATATGATCCCCTGGGAAATTTGATATGGTTAAAAACTGCAGGCGGACATTGTCATACGGGTGGTTGTTCAGTCATGGTAGATTTACATGGAGATATCCTGGTGGCTGGCAATTTCGATGGTTCTTCCATTCAATTTGATTCGATAGTATTATATAATGCAGGATCATGGGATGGTTTCCTCGTTAAATATGATCCTTCAGGCAATGTCATCTGGGCTAAAAGAGCCGGAGGCAATCAACATGACAATTTTGATGGCATGACATCCGACAAGGATGGAAATATCGCAGTCACCGGAAGATTTCAAAGCGCTCAAATCCAAATTGATTCCATCACGTTGACAAATGCCGGATCCGGTACATATGCATTTGACGCATTGATAGCAAAGTATGATCCGGATGGAGAAATCTTGTGGGCTAAAAGTTTTGGTGGTCCAAAAGAAGATGGTGGAAGTGGTATTTCATCTGATTCACATGGCAATATCCTTGTAACCGGGGTTTATTCAGATAGTCAAATTCAAATGGATGCGATTACATTGTTGAGTGCAGGGTATGAAGACACGTTCCTGGTTAAATTAGATCCGAATGGAAATGTAATCTGGGCAAAAGATGCAGGTGGCGAAGGATTTGAACATGTGCAGGCACTTGCAATTGACTATAATGACAACATAGTGATAACGGGTTTTTTTGGAAGTCTTTCAATGGCTGTCGAATCCATTGTACTGGTGAATTCATCTTTTGTATATGATGTTTTTCTGGTGAAATATGATGAAACAGGCAAGGCCCTCTGGGCTACGAATGCTGCTGGTTCTTCACTTGATGGTGCTTATTCGGTGACAACTGATAAGTTTGCCAATATATTTATTGCAGGATCATTTTACAGTAAAACAATCAATTTTGGAGCTACAACATTGACCAATAGGGGTGGATATGATATTTTTTTAGCAAAGTATGATCCCTCGGGCCATAATGAATGGGCATTAGGGGGTGGTGGAAAAAATTATGATGAGACATTTTGTGTCAGCGTTGATCAGTATGACAATTTATTTATTGCAGGAGGTTTCTGGAGCGATACAATGTATATGGGAACAGACACGATAATCAATTCAGATACAGACTCAATTGAATCGCAGGATCTTTTTTTTGCAAAAATCTCAAATATAAAAACAGGGACAGATTTTTATCCTGAAGGCCCGGCTTTATCTTTTTGGAAAGTATATCCCAATCCGGGGAGGGATCAATTCAATATACTCAGCAACGATCGAATCGATGAAGTTTTGATCTCCGATCTGACAGGTACAATTATTATACAAGCAAAACCTGTGGCCAATACTTATTCTTTTGAAATAGAACACACCGGAATGTTCTTTATCATCCTTTCTTCCAATGGAATAAAGTCGACCCAAAAACTTTTAGTTATTCAATGATAACAACATTAAATACGCCAGGGGTTTTCCCAGGTAGCACAGTCATTATACATATTGGGATATTTTGAGCATATGGCACTTTTTGGAATAATGAAATGAAGAATTTTCTTCTCACTGAATTTATCCGGAGAAGAAAAGAAGGTGTGATCAGGGCTATTTTCTTACAGCAATAAACATTTTGGTAAATAAGAATTTATCATGACGTACGCCAGAAATAAAATAACATCCTTGTGCAAGATCAGGCACTTTAAACCGGATCATATTATTTTCCCAATCAGGTGAAATCATATGCTGGTTCATTCTTCTCCCATCAATCGTAAATATTTGAATTTCAAAAACATCATTCAGGAAAAAAGAATCATTTCTTTTAATCACTATCTCATCTCCGGACTGAAAAATTTCTATATGTTTTGAATTCAATCCGATCTCTTTTGTGCCGGATGTAAAATCATACTTATGCGTCATCCACCCTATGCCACCTGTCTCCTGGAGATTTGAATTAAAATCAAAAAATGTAGCATTGTCCCAGTTGGAACCTTTGCCAAACCGGGTAAAACAATTCGTACTCACCCATGCAGGTTCCCAATAAATCACACCTTTACCGCCATGATCAATGACGGTTTGTGCAAGATCGATCATCCATTGTTTTTGTCGTGCCGGTGTCGGAGGTGAATAACCCGGATAAACGGAAGAAAGAATATTGTTTGCACTATCATCATTGGCTGCTGTCCATTGATATCCGGTCTCCAGGATCATCACTTCTTTTCCAGGATAAGTTTGCCTTAGTGTTGTAATTGTATTTCCCACCACATCAAATTGTATAGTATGAAATTGCCAGTAATAGGAAAGACCGATGATATCAAAATCACGCACTCCATGATCCCAAAACCCTTTTGTCAGCCAATCTGATTCCGTGGGATTGGCGATGTGGAGTGCAACTTTAATTGTAGAGCTATATGCAGATTCAATGTCTCTCACTGCTGAAATTGCTGTATTAAAAAGAGCACTGTTGCGCGGCCAATCCAGTGACCATCCTGCATCATTCGTTTGCTGTGAAAGAAGAATTCCTCTGTTTGTTTCATTTCCGATCTGCACAATTTCAGGCAGTAAATTTTCTGCAGCGAGATTTGTAAGAGTCGCATAGATATAATTG
>JBDUAU010000457.1:0-14507 GCA_040004485.1 Saprospiraceae bacterium | reverse complement strand
ATTAAAATAAGATGTGATGGAATTTGCATCAGGGATCCAGGCTATGCCACCACCAAGTCTATAGGTATTTTTTAAAGTATCCGGTGGTTCAACTGCATCATTTTTATATGTATTCCATGACCCGCCCTGATAATCAAAGCCAATCCTGAAATCACCTGCATGACGATACATCATTCCGGCACCCCATGAGCCTGAGAGTGTGGCATTTCCAGGTTTATCCAAAACATAAACAGCCGTATCTGCATCCTGAATCACAGTGTTGATCGCAATTTTGCTGATGTCAGATTTTATGTCCAATTGTGATTTGCCACTCACAAAAAATCCAAGCGATAATAACCTGGAAGGATTGTCTTCTTTTTTTCTTGCTTCCTTAAGATCAATCGGATGCTCATAGATCAACCCGACTCTGTATTGAAATCCCTTGTAAGCATTTGCAGATTCAAATTCATCGATATAGGCATTTCCGAGATCGGAGAAAATAGTTTCCGATTTAAAAGTTTGTTTGCCGTAGATATAACTGAGATTAATACCTGCAGCCAGGTTCTTATACTTGATACCATTGCCCCAAGTGATTTGATAGAGACCTCCTGAACCGGTAAACGTTCTTCTGACGGAACCGATGGAATCGATATTGTCATTGATGCGGATAAAATATCCGACTTGTGTGTAAGGCCGTAGTGAAAAACTCGTTCCCCAGGAGAAATCTGTTTCGCGACGCTCCAATGCCTCATTCAGGGGGTTGATGATCGGGATATTCAGGCTGAGGTGATCGAGATTACCGCTCCATACGGTTTGCTTATCACTTAACCTTTTAAGACCTGAGCGTTTTGCATAAAAACCCAGTTGAAGGCTTGTATACTGGAGGAATCCAAGAGAAGCAGGATTATCCAGATTAGCCTCAAAAAAATCATGATAAGCGGCGCTAAGACCTCCCATGGCATGACTTCCGGGCATATCCGTCTCGATGAAGTCCCCCAAACCGAACTGTGAAAAGGGCGAATTGTCTTTGGCCTGTGACCGGGCTACTGTGCTTGAAATGATAACCAAAAAGCTGATAATCAGTAGTTTGTTTTGAATTCTAAACATTAAAAGATAAGATTTGGAAAAGGCCTTGTGTGACCAATTCGGGTTCGACAAATATCCGACTTTCCAGCTTACCAGCCAAAAAAGCCGAATCTCCACCGCTAATAACGACAGAAACGTCTCCGTATGCTTTACGGGCGAGATTTAAATAACCTTCAATTTCCAGGACCATTCCCAGACAAGCTCCATTCTGTAAAGCATGAAGAGTGGAGTCCCCAAAGGACAGTTCAGGCCATCCGGGTTCGACAAGTGGTAATCGCGCTGTTTGTTCATGCATGGCTCGCAGTCTCATGTGCAGACCCGGGGCAATATTTCCTCCGAGATAAATGCCAGTGGCCAATAGAAGATCTATAGTAATACACGTCCCTGCATCGATGACGAGGCAGTTTTTATCAGGGTATAAAGCATGTGTCCCGCATGCTGCTGCGATACGATCGCGTCCCAGAGTAGAAGGTGTACTATAAATAATCTGAATGGGTAATGGAGTCTCATGCGTCAACTCCATGAATTGACCATTCTTTTCTAATCGGGCAATATCTATCATTCTTTTTCCTGTAGTGGAAATGATAGTGTGCATACTATTTTGTTCCGCTATCCATTCATACAAATCGTTGAAAGAAGCATCATCGAAAATCTGAGTTGCGATCATTGCTCCCTGTACATTGTACACAGCACATTTGGTCCGGCTATTTCCATTGTCAATACAGAGAAACATTTACGATTTTGGATTTACGATTTTAGATGGTTGCTGAGCTGCGGTTACTGAGCTGTAGCAATAGGTTGAGTGAAACAAGTCGAAGTATTGCACATGGTTGAGTAAAGCAGGCGTCGCACTGAGCGCTAGTCGAATGTGTCGAAGCATTGGATTTACGATTTTGGATTTTTCGCACGGAGTACACAGAGTTCACGGAGGGAGTGTCTTTCTTTTCAATATTTCTCATTACTTACTTTCTTACCGCAAATTTCGCTAATTACCGCAAATTATGTTTTACTCACTTCATGCATTACTTACTTTCTTGCCGCAAATTTCGCTGATTACCGCAAATTAAATTTACTCACGTCTCACGTTTCACGTATGAGGTTGACGGAGGTAAAACTCTCACAACTCACAACTCACAACTCACTATGTCAATGTTTAAAATGTCTGAACCCCGTCATCACCATGGCCATATCAACTGTATCACAATAATCGATACTTTCCTGATCTTTCACTGAACCTCCCGGATGTATGACTGCAGTAATGCCAGCTTCATGGGCAATCTCTACACAATCAGGGAAAGGAAAGAATGCTTCTGAGGCCATCACAGCCCCTTCGAGTGTGAATCCAAAATTTTGTGCTTTTTCGATGGCCTGTTTCAATGCATCTACTCTGGAGGTCTGCCCGCAACCCATACCGATCAATTGCGCATTTTTGACAATTGCGATTCCATTTGATTTGAGATGCTTGACACATTTATTTGCAAAAAGAAGATCATCAATTTCTGTTGAAGTCGGTGCGCGTTTTGTCACTGTTCTGAGATTTGCTGCTCCTTCAGTCATCTTATCCATATCCTGTACTATAAATCCATCAAGCAATGTTTTTACCTGAAGACGTGTATGCGGATAGTGATTTAATTTCAGCAGGATCCTGTTTTTCTTTGATGTCAATATTTTGATGGCATCGTCATTGAATGAAGGAGCAATGAGTACTTCATAAAAAATCTCATTTATTTCTTTTGCTGTTGCAGCATCAATTGTGCTATTGCTGATTAATACACCACCAAATGCAGATACCGGATCAGCTGCAAGTGCGGATTTCCATGCTTCAAGAATGTCAGTCCGGGTAGAGATGCCACAGGCATTGGTGTGTTTCAGAATGGCAAAAGTGGGTGCTTCGTTGTGAAATTCGTACATGAGTTGCACTGCAGCATCGACATCGACAAGGTTATTGTATGATAATTCTTTCCCACTTAATTTTTCCAATGATGCATTTTCTTCGCCAAAATAAATGGCTTGCTGATGAGGATTCTCACCATAACGAAGAGGAGTAGAATCATGCATGGATATTTTCAGGCTTATATCCTTTCCATCTTTATTGAAATAATCATAGATATTCTTGTCGTAGTGCGATGTGACCCTGAATGCACGCGTTGCAAAATATTTACGGTCTTCAATATCTGAATTGGGGCCTTTGGAGGTTAGCAACTGGAGGAATGGTTCGTATTCTTCCTGTGAAGCAACGATCACTACATCACTATAATTTTTTGCAGCCGCACGAATCAATGAAATGCCACCGATATCAATTTTTTCAATGATCGTTGCTTCTTCATTTGTAGAGCGCACAGTCTCTTCGAAAGGATAGAGATCAACAATCACGAGATCAATAGGTGGAATATTATATTGTTCGAGCTGGGTAAGATGGCTTTCTTCGCGACGGGCGAGAATACCTCCGAATATTTTTGGATGCAAAGTTTTGACCCTTCCATCCAGGATTTCCGGAAAACCTGTCAGATCTTCAACGGCAATGGCCTCGATACCAAGAGTTCGGATGTAATCAAGACTTCCGCCAGTGCTGTAGATAATGACCTGATGATGATGGAGGAGACGAATGATCTCATCGAGTCCTTCTTTATGATAAACAGAGATAAGTGCGCTGCGGATTGGCTTTGAAGAGCCCATGAGGTTCAGGTTGATGAGGGGCAAAGGTATGAGAATGCTTCGACCTGCTGGTACTCATCCATGTGCTGCAGCTCAGCAACCGGGCAGAAAGGGCAGAAGAGGCAGAAAAGGCGGAAGATGCAGAAGAAAATCAAGGATGGTTTCAATGTAAATTAGGTAGTGGTTCAAAGCAAATCAAGAAGAGAAAGGTCCAAATAGCCACGGTCTTTAGACCGTGGATGTGAAATTTCATTTAATTGGGCTTCAGCCACAAATCTGAATACGGGAATTAGGATTGTTATAAGAGGAAAGAAAGCCTATCTAAGATTTCTTAGTTCGCAGGTCGAGGATATTGCCCAGATTAAAACAATGACGGCACCGGGCTTCGTAGATATTTTTTTCTCCCAGTACTACCGTTTCAGCATCTTCGGAGAGCCGATAGGTATGTGTAGCGAGATTACCGCAATGGTGACAGATGGCGTGGAGTTTTGTGATGTATTCAGCTACTGCCAGCAGATCCGGGATAGGGCCAAATGGCCTGCCTCTGAAATCTGTATCAAGACCTGCGACGATCACTCTATGACCTCGGAGAGCAAGCTCCTCACAAACAGAAGGTAATCTATCATCAAAAAACTGGGCCTCATCAATGCCAATGACAAGCGTATCCTTAGCCACAGAAAGAATTTCGTCAGCAGTCAGGACAGGGCGGGATGCGATGGCATGTGCATCATGACTCACCACGTCAGTGATACTATACCGGGTATCCGTGGCGGGCTTAAAAATCTCAACAGATTGGTCAGCGATTTTAGCTCTTTTAAGACGGCGGATAAGTTCCTCTGTTTTCCCTGAAAACATGGATCCGCAGATAACTTCTATCCAGCCTCTGCGTTGTGAATGAAATGACGGCTCCAGAAACATGACAGGGGCAAAGATGCACAGGATACTTTACTTTTCATTGACCTTAAAGTAATATGCCTCTGCCCACTCTCTTTTAGAGCTAAACAAAATGGGTTTTTATCAGTTCCCACAAGGGGTTCACACAATATTAACCCGTTTTGTATCATAATAGATGGCGGACAGTATTACCTTTCCGGTCATTAAACAACAGACCTATGGATCTTAAAAAAGCACAGCGATTGATCACTAAACTTCAGGCTTTTCTTGACAATGGAAATGCACAGGATATCTCCAGGCTGGAAAAAGATTTGATAAAATCATACATCATCCAGCTTTATGATGCCGTCACTGATGCCGAAGAAGTAATGCATGAGCAAGAGAAGCCCATTGAGTTCGTCGAATATAAAATGCCCAAAAGAGAGCCTGCGTCAAAAATCGATTTGCCTCCTCTCAAGGAATACGAGCCACAAAAATCAGAAACACCTGAAATACCAAAACCACTCTATACAGATCATGTTGTAACACCACCAAAAGAAAAACCTGTTGAGTTAGAAGTTCACCATGAACCTTTCTTTAAACCAACGCCTCCTGTGGAGACAAAAACAAACTATCATCAGGAAACAGAACCTGTCAAAGAAACTATTCAACACACGAAAATTCATCATACCACTGCAGAAACAAATGAAGGTTTGAGTAAGCTTTTTGACATCACCAAAACAGATGATATGTCAGGACGATTCAGTCATGTGCCGATTGCCAGTATCGAATCTGCAATGGGACTGAATGAAAGGATATTTACGCTCAATGAATTATTTGGGGGTAACAAAATACTTTTTGATAATACTTGTGCTAAACTGAATAGCTTCAATTCTTTTGCTGAAGCCCGATCGATGCTTATCAATGGGCCGGCCAGGGATTTTAATTGGTCAACACCTGAACATCTTAAAATGGCGGAACAATTTATCCGGATCGTATCAAGGAGATATCCTAAATCAGTTTCCTGAATTGAATTATAAACTTGTACTCAAAAGGCTTGGCTTTCCAATTGCTTTTGTTGGGCTGATCTGGGTTATTCACATATTCCAGGTTTTCTCCGGGATTGATTTGCGGACCCTTGGAGTTTTCCCCAGGAGAATTGAAGGTTTGCCTGCGATCCTGACAGCGCCATTGATTCATGGAGGATGGGAGCATTTATTTTATAATTCGGTTTCATTTTTAATGCTTGGTGCGATCATCTTCTGGTTTTATCCGCGGATAGCGATTAAGAGTTTTATCTGGATTTATTTATTGTCCGGTCTCGGTGTTTGGTTTTTTGCAGCACCGTATACCTATCATATCGGGGCGAGTGGAATTGTATATGGAATGGTGTCACTGGTATTCTGGAGTGGAATATTCCGGCGCAATATTAAATCTATAGTACTTGCATTAATTATCCTGGTACTATATGCTGGATATTTCGGAGGCATTGTACCCGGGAAAGAAGGCATCTCATGGGAGAGTCATTTACTCGGTGCTATCGCCGGAATTGTACTTGCCTGGATATACAGATCTGATATCGAACAAGATGAAATTCCTTTGGCCATAGATGAGGAAGAAGAAGAGGAGAAGGATTATTTTCTTCCGAGGGATGTGTTTGAGAGAAAAGGGTAGAAGTGGCGGAAGAGGCGGAAGAGGCGGAAAAGGCAGAAAGGCTGAAAAGGTAGAAGAGGTGGAAGAGGGTAGAGGAGGCAGAAAGGCAGAATGCGTCGACCTACTTATGATAGCTGGATCTTTGCTTTGTTCCTTTTTCCAATTCTAAGTGTCGTTCTAAGTGGACTAAGTTTCTATGTGGCAAACCTTTTATTCTTTGTAATTCGCTTGTCTTTTTTCAAAAATATAATTTTCTAATGTCTGCAACCTTTATTAAATAAAGGGGTCTTTCCTCCGTATTTTATTCCAACATCTAATCACATCCTAAATTAATTCGTCATGGCACATCGGATTTTCATAGCATTATGTTTTATAGGATTAATACTAAGCTGCAGATCAGAGGCTCAATCCTGGATGAAGGGAAGTATCAAAGGGGAAGGTGAAATCGTGAAACAGGATATATCTCTTGAATCGCTTAATGGAATTAATCTTGGCTTTGATGGGGATGTGGTCCTCACGCCGGGTAACACGCAGAAAATTACTATTGAAGGACAGAAAAATATAATTGACAACATTAAACATGAAGTTAAAAACGGTGTGTGGAATATTAATTTTGATAAAAATGTAAGAGTTGCCAAAGAAGTTACTGTATACATTACACTTCCCGGACTGCAGGAATTGGGGTTAAGTGGAAGTGGATCTATTCGCTCAACAGGTAAATTTTCTGAGGTTGATAAATTGAATATTCGGCTTTCAGGCTCAGGCGATATTGTATTTGATTATCATGGCCAGTCAACTGAACTTGCACTTAGTGGATCCGGTGAAATTGATCTGAGTGGTGCGAGTAAATCCTTATCCATCGCTATCAGCGGTTCAGGTGACGTCAAGACAAATGGTCTTGTGACGGAAGATTGTTCCATTCACATCAGCGGATCAGGTGATGCATCTGTTCAGGCCAATAAAAATCTTGACATACATATTTCCGGTAGTGGCGATGTGACTTATTCCGGATCAGCGAGTGTGGTCAGCAGGATAAGCGGTAGTGGCGAAGTAAATAAAATCAGGTAATTGCTTTCAAAGCTCTGCGCACGGAGCCATGCACAGATAAAAGTGCAGATGCTTCTTCATAAGGCAATGAAGTTGCTTCCATGATCATGCGTACGCCGCGATCGATAAGCTTATTGTTGGAGGGTTGCATATCGACCATTTTATTGTCTTCAATTTTGCCTAGACGAATCATTGTCGTCGTGGAAATCATATTCAGGATTAATTTCTGGGCAGTACCTGCTTTCATACGGGTACTGCCTGTTACAACTTCAGGACCTACTACGCAAACAATGGGATGATCAGCATGCTCGATCAACGGAGCATCAGGATTGCAGGTGATGCATCCCGTGAGTATTTTATTTTCTCTTGCTGCTTTAAGCCCACTGATGACATATGGTGTCGTGCCTGATGCGGCGATACCTATCAACGTATCCATTTCATTGATCTGATATTCCATCACGTCTTTCCATGCCTGTGCGGTGTCATCTTCTGCAAATTCCTGTGCTTTCCGGATGGCTGCATCACCCCCTGCGATCAGGCCGATCACATCCTCATGATCCACGCCGAATGTAGGTGGACATTCTGATGCATCGAGTATGCCAAGCCTGCCGCTTGTGCCTGCCCCGATATAAAAAAGACGTCCTCCGTCTCTCATCCTGACTACAATGTCTTCAACAAGTCGTTCGATGGAAGGGATGCATTCAGCTACTTTTTGAGCTACGGTTTGATCTTCGAGATTGATCAGCGAAAGAAGTTCTGCCGTAGACATCTTTTCGAGATGGCGATAGGGGGAATCTTTTTCAGTTATTTTTTCCATGCATTAAAGTTAATGTTCTTTGGATTGATGCCGGATAAATGGATGCCGGATAAATGGATGCCAGATACCGGACTTGAGACGCAATTATAAGGGTGCCAAAAAAAAAGTCAATGGATTTGTTCCATTGACTTTTTTTTTATATTATGAAAAAAAGTAAAAATTTTATGCTGCAGACAATTAACAATATTCGTCAAATGCTGCTTTCAGATTTTCGGCAATCATCATCGCACTTCTGCCTTCGATGTGATGGCGCTCGAGGAAATGAACGAGGCGACCGTCTTTAAACAGGGCGATGGCAGGTGAAGATGGTGGATATGGAAGTAGAAATTCACGTGCTTTGGAGGTGGCATCTGTGTCTACACCCGCAAAAACGGTGTACAGGTTTTCAGGATGCTTGCCATTCTGCAATGCCATTTTAACTCCCGGACGGGCCATAGCAGCTGCACAACCACATACTGAATTGACCACCAGTAAGGCTGTACCACTTTGATTGTCAAGGACATCAACTACTTCCTGAGGTGTTTCGAGCGCTTCAAAACCTACGGAAAGCAAATCCTGGGTCATGGGCGCTACTATTTCGGCTGGATACATATTAAGGGATTTTGGATTTTAGATTTATTTGAATGAACTTGTTAACAAAGGTACGTTGGAATTAGTTTTGGAGGTAAAATAGAAAAACAGCCAAAATGGGTACCAGAATTAAAATCTGTTGTATTTCAAATATTGAAGAAGCGATGCTTGCCACGAAATATGGAGCAAATGCGCTTGGCCTGGTTGGGCCTATGCCGAGTGGACCCGGACCGATATCGGTTTCTTTGATCAGAGAAATTGCACAGAATGTACATCCGGGAGTTTCCACTTTTTTATTGACCAGTGAAATTACTGCTGATGGGATCATCAGTATGTATAATCAGACATATACACAGGTTTTGCAATTGGTCGATGCAGTGGAGGATCTAACGGTGTATTTGAAAATAAGAAAAGCATTACCTCATGTGAAACTTGTACAGGTCATACATGTCACTGGAGAGGAGTCGCTTGATGAAGCATTATTATTAGCACCCTATTGCGATGCACTTTTATTAGATAGCGGGAATCCAAAACTTTCTGTAAAAGAATTGGGAGGAACCGGACGTGTTCATGACTGGAAAATAAGCCGGGCTATTGTGGAGCAATGTGGCCAACCGGTATTTCTGGCAGGTGGATTGAGTCCATCTAATGTGCGGGAAGCGATTGATCATGTCAATCCTTTTGGAGTGGATATTTGTTCAGGATTGAGAGTTAACGGAAAACTTGATGAGAGACTGGTGGAGAGATTTGTGAGAGAAGTGAAGAGAAAAGAGTAACGAATAACGAATAACGAATAACGAGTGAGTAACGAGTGATGAGTAGAGAGTGAATACTGTCATCCTGTATTTGTGAAAGGTTTGCTTCGACTTATTTGATGGTGGATTGCTTCCAATATGTCTGTTAAAAATATTACATGGGCATCTCCTGGTCTCTCCAGAGTTTGATCACCTGGATCAGGCTGTCGCTAAGAGGTTCTTTTTTGCTTTTCCAGGGCATGAATTTTGGATCGGTGGCAGGTAATTGAACCCGAAAAAGAACTGCATCAATGTTGGTCGTCAAAGCCTCATATGTGTTCAATGGTAATTTCTTTCCACTGTCCGGAAAATGACAAGGGCTGCAATGCGCCATGACAATAGGTGAAATATCCTTTTGATAGGACATTTTCATCACATGTTTACTTGCATTCTTTGATGTAGAACAAAATTGAAACAGGACGGCTGACAATAGTATGAGCGAGAGTAATAATTTTTTCATTTAGGTTGTGATCGTAAAGGGTTAGGAAGTGAGATGCAAATAAAATCAAAACTTTTGATTTATCTCGAATATTAGTTTCATAGCGAAATTGGATTACATTAAGTTTTCAGCTTAAATTCACCAGGAATGAAAATTCAGACTTACAATGATCAGGAAAACCGCAAACATCTGGTGGGGGCCACCACGTAAGTTTTCAACAATACTTGAAGAGCGTAAAATAAGTTGGCTGGAACTGTTTTATGATCTGGTCTATGTTATTGTGATTTCAAAAGCTACACATCATCTGGCACAACATCCGGGCTGGGACGGGCTGAAAGATTATCTCTACATTTTAATCATGATTTATTGGGGTTGGGTCAATGGAAGTCTGTATTATGATTTGCATGGTTCCCCGGGTATTCGTACACGTTTTATGACGTTATGGCAAATGGTGGCTGTCGCTGCGCTTGCTGTGGCTATTGATAGTCCTGCTGATAAAATAATATTCAGGGGTACGATTGCCTTAGCCATATTACAGACCTACATCACCTATTTGTGGTGGAGTGTAGGGATTTATGACAAGCATCATCGAAAGCTAAACAGACCTTATACGTTTTGTTATATAGCGGCATTTGTGACGATTATTGCCACTTTAGTTGTGCCGGCACATTTTCAGCGTTTATTATTCTGGCTTACATTGATTTTGAATTATATGCCCCCGTTTTTAGGAGCCAGGGTTTTCAGGCAGAGCAATGATGACTTTTCCTTATCATCGAGTATGATGGAGAGGATGGGATTGATCACGATCATTGTATTCGGAGAGGCCATTTTAGGTGTGATAGGCGGAGTAAGTGGAATGGAAGAAATGAATGCCCTTATTTGGATAAATTTTGGTCTGGGTATCCTTGTGGTATTTATGTTGTGGTGGATATTTTTTGCATTGATGGCGGACAGGGAGAGTAAGAAAGGATTTCTCACAGGTCAGTTCATGCTGATTCTTTTTATTCCTGTGCTTGCATCATTGGGAATGACGGGTGCAAGCTTTCCTGGTGTCATTGAAAGTCTTGCATCTGCAGATACGGATTACCTGTTGATTGAAAGGGTTTTGTTTGGTTCGGGTATTGCTGTCTTTTTATGGAGTATCACGGCGGTCAGTGCTTTTCTTGAATATCCGAAAGACTACGATGGAGCCAGAGCGATATTGCAGCCTTCTTTATTATTTTCAGGTTTTGCCATTTTAATTCTGACCTGGTTGTTGCGACATTTTCCGGTCATTGATTATCTGGTCAGTGTGTTGCTTATTCTTTTTGCAATTGTATTTGTGATCACGAAAAAATGGTTTGTGGTGCAGTTGAGGCAGATGGAAAGGGATGTTGAATAAAAGGATACCGGATTAAAGGATGCCGGACTCGTGACGCAATAAGATTTTTTCACCACAGATGTACGCTAAATTATTTTCAAAAACGAGAATGGAGAATCCTGTTTTATATACAACAGATATGATGAGGTCAAAAGACGCAGATTTATTTGCGTTAATTCATTTTTAATAATTTCTGCGTCATTAGCGTGACCGCAGATGTACGCTAAATTATTTTCAAAAACGTGCATTCAGAATATCGATCCAGATTCTACAGATTGGAATCATTCAAAAGTCGCAGATTCATTTGCGTTAATTCATTTTTAATAATCTCTGCGTCATTAGCGTTTTGACCCATCTTTTCACTTGCCGATTCTATAGTGATATATTTTTTCACCGCAGATGTACGCTAAATTATTTTCAAAAACGAGAATGGAGAATCCTGTTTTATATACAACAGATATGATGAGGTCAAAAGACGCAGATTTATTTGCGTTAATTCATTTTTAATAATTTCTGCGTCATTAGCGTTCTTGTCCATCTTTTCGTAAGCCGGAGATGAAGAAAAGGGATGATGAAGATTATCGTTATCTTTCATATCCAAATCATTTAAAATTATGAAAACTTTATTTCTAATACTCATCTCAAGTGTTTTTAGTCTGAATATTTCTGCTCAAAGTCAGGCTGAAACTTTTATCAAGGAGGCCCAGACTTACCTGGCACAAAAGGACTATAAACAAGCACAACTAAGCCTGCAGGACGCTATTAGTGACATCAATACGATACTGGCTAATCAAATTGCCGAATCTCTTCCCGCTGAAATCAATGGCCTGAAAGCTACGGGTGACAACAATGTCAATACGGCTGCCATGGGTATGATGGGCGGAGGATTACAGATCACCAAAACATATAATCATCCGACCAAAAAGGAGAATGAAGCTGAAGTACAGATCATGGCCAACTCACCAATGCTCAGCGCGATGAATATGTACATGACCAATCCGGCTATGATGGGGCAAGGCTACAAAAGCGTTCGAATCGGTACCAGACGTGCCATTTTGAAAAATGAGATGACCGATTTTTACGATGATAGCGGCGCCAGCAAACAAATACGTTCTACAGAACTTCAAATCCCATTGACACAAACACTCATCACCATTAATCTAAAAGGATTTGCAACAGAAGCAGATGAGCTCGCATTTGCAGGTAAGCTGGATATTGAGAAATTGAGAGTGGCGCTGGGGGAATAACGATCGAGCCCCATCAAATTCTACGAATTCTCTCCCCTGAAGGGGTATAATGCATTTACCTTATCGAATTCTATTGAATTCTCTATCCTGAAGGGTATTTTCATCTGAAAAGGATGTCAGAATTCAACAGCTACTCCAGTTTTTACATTGCTCTTTTTATAGGTGACGGAGTCTACGATGTGCTGTTGCTTATCGATGAGGTTTATTGTTGCACCGTTGTTCGTTAGTTTTACCTGGCCGTTGATGCTGATGGTTTTTATCTGTCCTGGTGATAGAACAATATTAAGTATTTGTTTTTTCCCTTTCACCTCAAGGCTCCAACCGTTTAGATCAATATTAGCAGCAGACGTATTCTTTAGTTTGATTTTTTCTTTTCCAGTATCGCTACCTGCGGGATCTACCAAAGCAGAAACGATTTTTACAATGCCTGCGCCATCAGCAGATCTTAATGCAATCGCACGTTGCACTGCTTTTTCGGCATCAATTTTCCCATAGCCATATTTATTGCTGTGGCCCTGAGCATCATACTGTCCGTTAGCTACATCGATTTTTTCACATGTTTCTTTCAGAATATCTCTTACCTGCTGCCAGGTGAGATTTGGATTTGCCGAAAGGATTAAAGCCGCTGTACCTGCTGCACCTGGACATGCACTGGAGGTGCCACCAAAATCATCTGCATAATCACCATTGGGATTATACCCTTCCACACCGACACGGTCAGTTGTATAGATACCTTTTGTCAATGGATCCGGATGATTTTTCTCCGGCCATCCCTGATCATCACTCGGAAAAGCACACCATACAGCGTCTCCAAAATCACTATACACACTTCGCTTATTCGTATCGTTGCACGCGGCGACTGCAATCACTTTTTCATAACTGGCATAGCCATCGTATTTAGTATTTTCATTTCCATTACCTGCGGCAAAAAATATCACACAGCCCAACCCATTCCTTCCTCTTGTCACAGCGTCATCGATAGCCATCCGTGTGCTATCCATGAGATACGCCTGTTCGGTATGCTGAGGATCACCTGGATCCCACCATACACCATCATTCGGACCCCAGCTGCATGAAATAATATCAGCACCGTGATCAACTGCCCACTTGAATGCATTGGCTTCATTGATTGAACCAAGCCATGATCGAAGACGTATAGGCATCAGCCTGGATTTTGGAGCGACACCGGATGCATTGATTCCTGAAGCAGTAGCTACACCGGCACAGGCTGTTCCATGATTACTTTCGATAGTCACAGGTCGTGGATCAGGCCTGTTCAATGTGGCATCATGTGCACTCACGACTTTGCCCGGAATATTAAATTCAGGATTGTCTATATCAACGCCATCATCGATGATCGCAATCGTGATATTCTCTCCCTGAGTCATCAAATGAGCACGATCTGCTTTTACATTCGCAGTTATTTGTTGTCCGTTGATGATGGTTGTCTTCAGATGCCATTGATTCGGGTTGATCGCCTTGTAACTCATCTGTCTGAGTATTTCAGGATGGCACAGTTCTACTTCTTTCTTTGTCAGCAGTGTTTCTGCTATTTCAAATACTTTAAGCCCGGTATTTTCCGGTGTTTTTACAAAAAAAGAATTCTTTGAGGAGTCCATCTTCTGCGCGATCACCAGGTTATTTTTTGCCAGAAATTTTTCGCATTCATCAGATGTCAATGAATCGTGAAATTTTATGAAAATATTTTCAGTGTACAGTACAGGGGCTTTACTTTTCTTGTCCTCAAGCACCCTTCCTGCGAAGCGTAATTCGGGTTCTTTCTTCAGGGACTTTCGTGCTCTGTCCCGCATCGCATTTGTGGTTTGTTTTTTATCGGTCTGAAATATGGTGACATCAGCTTCCGGAAGTTTCAATTCGATGTTGAAATTTTTCAAAACTGCTTTTGATTCAGGTGCTACAATCGCATCGTCAAGGGAGCGAGCGTTTCTTGTCCTGACGACGACCCTGTCTTTGCTTTCCTGCAGGG
>JBDUAU010000139.1:0-4297 GCA_040004485.1 Saprospiraceae bacterium | reverse complement strand
GGCAACATATTGGTGGCCATACCAACGGCAATGCCACTTGAACCGTTGATCAGCAGGTTAGGAATTTTTGCAGGCAATACAGATGGTTCTTCAAGAGAATCATCAAAATTGAACTTGAAGTCAACTGTATTCTTTTCAATATCATCAAGCAATTCATCGGCTATTCGCATCAACTTTGCTTCTGTATATCTCATCGCGGCAGGACTATCGCCGTCCATACTTCCAAAATTACCCTGTGGATTGACGAGGGGATAGCGTAAGGACCAATCCTGGGCCATACGAACCATCGAATCATAAACAGCGGTATCGCCATGGGGATGATACTTTCCCAGTACCTCTCCGACTATCCTTGCAGATTTCTTAAATGTCTTATTGTAACCAAGCCCTAATTCATGCATTCCATACAGAACACGACGATGTACAGGTTTGAGTCCATCACGTACATCAGGAAGAGCCCTGGAAATGATCACTGACATCGAATAGTCGATGTACGCAGTCTTCAACTCTTCTTCGATATTTATTGGTATAACTCTAAGATTATCAGCCATATATAATTGTAAAAACCATTCTAATTGAACGCCACAAATGTACAAAATTTAACTCGCTTTTTTCACGGAATTCGGGTACAGATTTCAATGATTTTAAATAAAAATAGAAGGGCCGGCGGGTAAATAAATTTAATTTATTTTTAATAAACAATTCACTGATTATCAGCTGTATATGTTTTTAATTCGATGGATTTGCCCAAATCATGGTAATTCAGTTGAAAGAGGACCTTAGTTAATAGCTATTTTTGCCCCGTTTGGAAGAAATAAAGCCATATAAAACAGATCATTGGGATAAAAAGGAAGAAGTCGAACACATGTTTGATAACATATCAGGCAAATACGATCTTCTCAACAAAGTCCTCTCACTCGGCACAGACAGGAACTGGAGAAAGAAAGCATTATCAATGCTTATTCCTTTTCATCCGAAAAAACTTCTCGATGTAGCCACCGGGACGGGTGATATGGCCTTTATGGCAGAAAAGCTGGTTGGCGCCAAAACAATCACCGGTATTGATTTATCAGCCGGGATGCTTGAAGTAGCACGTAATCGACTGGAAACGAAGAGCAAAGAGGTAAAAAGCTCTATTGATTTTCAAAAAGGAGATGCCGAACATCTTCCTTTTGAGACAAATACATTCGATGCCGCTACCGTAGCCTTTGGGGTCAGGAATTTTGCAGATCTCCAAGCAGGGCTTAAGGAAATGAACAGAGTTCTCAAAAAAGGGGCTCCTATTGTGGTCCTTGAGTTTACTAAACCCCGTATTTTTCCCTTTCGGCAGTTATTTGATATATATTTCAGGCACATTCTGCCGTTAATAGGGTCATGGACCTCAGGCGACCGGAGAGCATACAAATATCTTTACGAGTCAGTTCAGGCTTTTCCCGACTTCGATGCCTTTAACCAGGAATTAATCAAAGCGGGGTTTGAAAAGCCGCATTTCAAATCATTATCAGCAGGAATATGCGCTATTTACATAGCATTCAAATATTAGTTTTTTGCCTTGTGGCTTTTTTCTCCGCAGATGTCAGCGCGCAGGTCAACAAAGGGAATATTAACTTCAGAAAGTTTCAGGAGAAAGCCTATTATTTCGGGTTGACTTTCGGATATAACCATTCGAATTTTCAATTGGAACATTCGAAAAAATTTATCCTCAATGACAGTTTTAATATCACAGAAGGATTAGGAGGCCCTGGTCTTAATGTTTCCATGGTCACTAATATGAAACTTGGAGATTATTTTGATTTTCGGTTTTTACCCGGTTTTTCATTTGTGGGCAGGAAATTCTTCTACGTGAGTACGCTTAATGAAATTGAAGATGTGAAGAGCATAGAAGGTGTATTAGTGCAGGCGCCATTACAGGTGCGTTTCAAATCAGAACCATTTCATGATATGCGCATGTTTGTCCTGGCTGGCGCAAAATACACATACGATGTAGCGTCAAATGCCCGTATCCGAAAGGAACAGGCTAATCGCATCATCCGCATTTCACCACATGATTTTTCTGTAGAAGTGGGTGCAGGAGCACAGTTCTTTTTTCCCTTTTTTATCTTCTCTCCTGAAATCAAATTTTCACAGGGCATCGGCAATATTCTGATCTACAACAGCAAGCTTTCTCAATCTACTGTGTTGGAAAAGGTCCTGTCAAGAACGTTCACGATCAGTATGCATTTTGAAGGCTGATATGTGTAGTGAGGTCTTCAAAAAAATGAAGAAACAACTGATCCATTTCCTTCTCTTGCAGATTGTACGGAAGCATAGCCTTCGGAATATTATTCTCAAATGATGCTCTTTTACTGAGCATCAGAAATGTTTGTTCCATCCTGTTCCTGTCCTTACATGATTCAAGCCAGCGATGGCTGACCATGCGGTTGATCCTTGGATGCAGGCGATCCGGAATCAACTTTATATTTTTTAAAACAACCTGATATTTCGTACTGCAAAATTTCTCAAGTGGTTTTGAATAAAAGGTATTCCAGTATTTGGATAGCATGTAATCCATCAGCACATCAGCCACTACAGGTGTATACTTTCCCTGGTAGGGCCTGATAAGCCTGATGATCTGACTGACATATTCGTGCTGATCTGTATAGGCATCTATCATTCTATGCCTCCGAATGCCCTCATGGACACCAGAAGTAAGTAAAGGATAATCCTGAGGCTTGAGAATATCACCCCACAAATTGCCCATCAATATAGAAGGATCGTCAGGAGACAGAAGTGCATGAGCGAGATAATTCATAAGGTACCATGACTGTGGTGAGGGATCTTGCTATCTTTGCGCCCTCAAATAATTTAGTTAAAATAAATAGTAATTAATATGGGGGTGAAATGCGGTATAGTTGGATTACCAAACGTGGGGAAATCCACTTTGTTTAATGCTCTTACTTCTGCCGGTGTTTTGGCGGCGAATTATCCATTTGCTACGAAGGAGCCGAATATTGGTGTGATCACAGTACCTGACAAGCGATTAAGTGAATTGGCCAGACTTGTTAATCCACAAAAGTTAGTTCCCACGACAGTAGATATCCTTGATATAGCAGGTCTTATTAAAGGGGCCTCAAAAGGAGAAGGCTTAGGAAACCAATTTCTCGCCAACATCCGTGAAGTAGATGCGATTCTTCATGTGGTTCGTTGCTTTGATGATGACAATGTAGTGCACGTAGACGGAAGCATAAATCCCATCCGTGATAAAGAAATCATAGATATCGAACTCGGACTGAAAGATCTTGAATCCATTGAAAAACGATTGGACAAAGCTTCGAAAGCTGCTAAGACTGGAAAACGCGAAGATGTCGAATTAGTAAACTGGCTGACGAATCTTAAAACACACATGTTGGCAGGCAAACAAGCCCGGAGCTTTGAAGTACCCGACATGTTTAGCGATGCGATGCGAGATATGATGTTGTTGACGGCAAAACCTGTTTTGTACGTATGCAATGTTGATGAAGCTTCGTCCGTCAATGGAAATCATTATTCAAAACAACTGGAAGAAGCGATTGTATCTGAAGGCGCAGGGCTAATCTGCATCAGCGCAGCGATTGAATCTGATATTGCCGCTTTGGATACGTATGAAGAACGTATGGAATTTGTAAAAGATCTTGGATTGGAAGAACCGGGAGTCAATCGTGTCATACGTGCAGCTTATGATCTTCTTCATCTCATTACCTATTTTACCGCAGGCGAAAAAGAAGTTCGTGCATGGACGGTCGTAAAGGGAAGCAAAGCACCCCAAGCCGCTGGTGTCATTCATACTGATTTTGAAAAAGGATTTATTCGCGCTGAAGTGATTAAATATGCTGACTACCTTCGGCTAGGTTCTGAAGCTGCGGTCAAAGAGGCAGGCAAGATGGGTGTTGAAGGAAAAGAATATGTCGTGCAGGATGGGGATATCATGCACTTCAGATTCAATGTTTAAGAGAAGTGTGCTTCGACCAGCTAAACTCATCCTTGTGCTACAGCTCAGCCGAGAAGTGAGATTTAAGTCAAAATTTAAAAAAGAGGACCTCGAAAAAAAAAGTTGTTCGTAGTTTGAAACTACGAACAACTTTTTTTTCGAAGATTTCTCAAATAGATTTTTATAGAAGTAGGGACAGGTCGCGACCTGTCCCTACTTCTACAAAAATTATTTTCTCACTCCTCTCACTATCTGTACATCACTGCTTTCACCGCGGCTATCACTTTTGAAGGATTTGGAAGCCATTCGTCTACCAGGGTAGGCGCATAGGGTAAAGATGTATCTGCACTATTG
>JBDUAU010000083.1:0-4298 GCA_040004485.1 Saprospiraceae bacterium | reverse complement strand
AGGCGGATTGCACAAATTCAATAACTGGGATCGTCCGATACTTACGGATAGCGGTGGATACCAGGTGTATTCATTAAGCCAGCAAAGAAAAATAAAAGAAGAAGGCGTAAAATTCAGATCACACATTGATGGATCACCTCATGTGTTTACGCCCGAATTTGCAATTGATATACAACGACTGATCGGGGCGGATATCATCATGACCTTTGATGAATGCACGCCTTATCCTTGTGATGAAAAATATGCGACGAGATCCATGCATATGACGCATCGGTGGCTTGACAGATGTATTGCGAGATTCAATGAGACTGAGGGTGCATATGGATATGATCAAATACTCGTACCGATCGTGCAGGGAAGCACATATCCGCATCTCCGCCAACAATCAGCTGAATATATTGCATCAAGAGACATGCCAATCAACGCGATCGGAGGCCTTTCTGTCGGTGAGCCCGATGAGGAAATGTATTCAATGACATCGGTCGTATGTGGTATTCTTCCAAAAGAAAAACCGCGATATCTCATGGGTGTTGGCACGCCTGCAAATATTCTCGAATCCATTTCACTCGGCATTGATATGTTTGATTGCGTTTTGCCTACACGCAATGCAAGACATGGATTGCTATACACGTCACGAGGCATCGTTCACATCCGGAATAAAAAATGGCAACAATGCCATGAGCCTATAGATCCACTATCACCTTCTTCTACCAGTCGTGAGCATTCGCTTGCGTATCTCCGCCACCTCGTCATATCCGGCGAGCCACTCGGCGCGATGATCTCTTCTCTTCAAAATCTTTCTTTCTATCTCCAGCTTGTACGCGATGCACGCATACACATCCTGGATGGCACCTTCAGTACCTGGAAGGCTGCACTTCTGCCGGCACTGACACAGTCAGCGTAAATTTCACCAGACCGAATTCCGGAATTACATAAGTTATCGTACCCATGGAACTTTGTAATTGAGCTAAAACGCGTCCATCTCATTTCTTTTAATCTACCTTGGTAAGAATCTGGAATGAAGGGTTAGACTTTCCACTTGACTGGTATATATACAATGATTAATTTTGAACTATGACCAGTCGAAGGCATCTTACTATGCCCGAGGAGATTATTCTTAAACGAATTTTGATTATTAGAAGTGAAAAAGTAATACTTGATTTCCATCTTACTGAATTTTATGAAGTGGATACAAGGACATTAAAACAAGCTGTAAAACGAAACATTGAAAGATTTCCGGATGATTTCCGGTTTGAACTTACAACAGAGGAGGTTGACCTACTGGTATCACAAAATGTGATACCATCAAAAAGCAATTTGGGTGGTGCCGTTCCATCTGCATTTACTGAAACTGGAGTTGCAATGTTATCTAGTGTTTTGAATAGCCCAAGGTCTATTGAGATTAATATTGCCATCATGAGGACATTTGTTGCTATCCGCAAACTGGCTTTGAACTATCAAGAACTTATGTTGAGAATTGATGAAATAGAGAAGTCTAATGAAGTCAAATTTTCCTCCATTTTTCAGATACTCAGACATTTAACTAGTCCTGAAAGTAAAAGGCAACTTATTGGTTTCAAGCAATCAAAAAAATAGCCTGAGAAAGAAATTCCTTGTTGTTTGTAGTTTGCAACTACAAACCATCCTTCATGATATTAACACAACTTTATTGGTTGCACCGACAATAAACACCCCACCAGGTAGTTTATTATAGCAATGAAATTCCTCTTGTCCCTCAGTTTTGTCTTTTGCATTTTTACTCTCTTCGCCCAGGAAACGGCGAGTATTGAATACTCACCTGATGTAGACTTCAACTGGAGTATTTTTAAAGGGAAAATCAATCCTCATCATGTGGCCACCATGGGAAAAAATACAGCCGCAGTCACTGTTTCATCTTTAAATTATACTACGCAGGTAAAAGGAAAAACCGCTGTTGTAAAAATTTCAGCACTATTTCTTCCCTTCGAATCCTGGACACGATATCCAAAACTGGAACATCCGGAAGAAGCTTTGAACCACGAGAAACGTCATTTCGATATCTGTGAAATCTATGCACGCAAGCTCCGCCAGGCAATCGTCATGAATCACTTTTCCCGTACGAAATTCAGCTCATCACTTGAAAGTCTTTTCAATAAAATCACAAGCGAATATAGAACTGAGCAAAACAAATACGATCGGGAGACAAAACATTCCATGGATACTGAACAACAACTTAAGTGGAATAGGAGCATCGATGCGCAACTTGCTTCTCTTAGTGCTTATTCAAGTTCAACGGTGAGAGTTTCTCTATTCTAAATTCTTATTTCAGCCACATATTATACGAATTAACACGAATTTGAATTCATTTTATTTAATCAATTCGTGACTAGTAATTCCGCGACTCGCTCTATGCCTCTTCCTTCCCAGGCGTTGTGAATCTGAATGACTAATTTTACACAGTAATACCAGACAAATGCAAATTTCGAAAGTCATCTTTTGGGACACTGACTACACTATCCAACTTCTTGCATAGGACGGACTGAGGGAGGCGGTAGAACTCTGTTTTCTTTTCAGTAATGTTCAATGACATCTTCGAGTGTCTCACAAAGTTCTTTATAGAGGCTGATTGGATCTTTTCCATGGATACCCGTAATCAAAACACAAACTTCCCAAAATTATCCTTATGGACTACCTCCCAACTCTTTTCACCATATGTTTGCAGCCATGTTTGTGGCACACGCCCTGGTTTTGATTGCCATTTAAACTCATACCCATTCAGCACACCGTCTTTTTCCTCAACATAATCCAGCTCAGCACCTGAATACGCTCTCCAAAAAAACATATTCGGATGAATCCCGGAATAGTCCATTTTTTTCTTTCTCTCAATCAGCAAGTAATTTTCCCATAATGCGCCCAGGTCTGAACGTAATTCAATAGGGGCAAAATTTTCTATAAGGGCGTTGCGAATTCCTGTATCATAAAAATAAATCTTGTCTTTTGTCGTCACTTCTTTTCGAAGATTACGGCTGAATGCACTCAACCGAAAAATCACAAATGACTTTTCCAGCAGGTCAATGTAATGCAAAACAGTTTCCCTGTTTATTTGAAGTGTATTTGCTATTTCCTGGATGGATACGAGGTTGCCCAGTTGGTAAGACAGTAGGCTCAACAGTTGCCTGATTTTTTGAGGGTATCGGATGTTGTTGATCTCAAGTATGTCTTTATACAGATATGAGGAAGTTAATTCATTCAGATATTTCCGTTTGTCTTCAATATTATCCATCGTCATGATTTCAGGATACATGCCAAATCGCAACCATTCAGATAATCGTTGTTGTATTTCAAATTCATTTTGACCGGTGTACGTTTTCCATTCTGCCGTTGAAATCGGGTAAAGCGTAAACATCCAGGTGCGGCCTGTGAGCGGTTCATTTACCTTATTCGCCAGGTCGAGACTTGAAGAACCTGAGATGATTATCTTGAGATTGGGAATTCCTTCATATAGGATTTTAAGGTTAATACCGATATCAGATATCCGCTGCGCTTCATCAAGGAAAAGAATGTCATAACCTGCCACTACTCCTTTCATCTTCCCAAGATCCCTTCCGGAAAATGCATCATGATATCTTATCTCATCTGCCGAAATTTCCAGCACCCTTGCAGGCTGATCTTTCAAAACCTCGCGGATCAAAGTTGTTTTACCCACCTGACGGGCACCATAGACTATGATGACCTTATTTGATTTATAAAGCCTTGACTGTATTTGATCCTTTAATATTCTGGGTATCATTATTTACAAAAATAAGTAATAATTACGTTTAACCGTGATTATTAGATCAAAAATACACGGCTAACCATAGATATTAAGGCCGTTCCAGAGAATAAATTCATTTTTGCCTATTCTGAATCTCAGCCAAAAGGAAAAGCTATTTATTAGAATGTCGCTGCCTATTTGCCTATTTTCGCACCCCCATTCAATCTAAAATCCAAATTCTAATACTTCGACATGCTACACTTAACCTCGTGCTACAGCTCAGCATCCATCCAAAATCCAAAATAGTCCAATGGCTAACGAAAAAATAATCTTTTCCATGGAGGGCGTTACTAAGACCTACCCCCCATCCAAAGTAGTCCTTAAAAATATCTGGCTCTCCTTCTTCTATGGAGCCAAAATCGGAGTCCTCGGTCTCAACGGCTCAGGCAAATCAAGCCTCCTCCGCATCATCGCCGGCAAAGACCCCAATTACAATGGCAAAGTATGGTTCGATGGCGATTACAAAATAGGCCTCCTCGAACAAGAGCCTCACCTCGATGACACC
>JBDUAU010000415.1:0-4311 GCA_040004485.1 Saprospiraceae bacterium | reverse complement strand
TTTTCTTTCTCACGGCCTTCGCATTACAGGGTCAGGCCATCGTATACTATCAGCCCATTAATGCCGACCCTATCGATCTTACAGGTAATACGAAGATACTGGCCACGATAGTCGCCGATATCCCATCGCCCGGTAAGGTGATTGTTCATTTTGATGGAGGTGTTTATCCTTACCCGGGTGATCGCATTATACTGGCAGCAAGCAACGATACGGACTGGCACGCGGATGATGGACATATTGAAATAGAAATACCCGATGGCAACTTCGGCAAATCTTTTTCTCATACACGCGTTTATCAGGTGACTGCCGGCATGCACTCTTTTTATGCAGTTGCTCAAAATACTATTGAAACAGATGGTATCGGAATGGCTTTCATAGATGGGGCACTCGTTGCAACTTTTTATCCAGACGCGGGACCTCAGGCTGTCACATCCTTAGGTTTTGTTTTTAATGGGGCCGTGGCCAACACGGTTACCTTAGCACAGCAAACCATTCATGCCTCTTCATCTGGAAAAATCATTGTTCGGTTCGACGGCTATACCACCAGTAGTGCCGGAGATAAGATTGTATTTGCATCAAGCAATACATCAAATTGGCTGCCCAATGATGGTAGCGTTTCAGTGGAAGCGGTGGATGATGATGTCAATGAAAATTCTTTCTCACATACAAGGGAATACGATGTCTCAGCTGCCGGCGATTATACCTTTAATGCCCTTGCTCAGAATTTCGGGGAAACAGATGGTAATGGAGTGGTTTCGGTTTATGGAAACCTTGTGGCTGAATTTTATCCCAATTCTGGTTCTACACGCATTGCCTTTCGGGGTTTTTCACAACCAGCAATTGACCTGGCTGGTCCAGCCGTCGGACTCGATTCAGTCACTATCAACGCGCCAGAGCCAGGAAGTGTGATCGTTGATTTTGATGGAGAAGTCAGTTCTGATCCCAGCAATTATGTAGTACTTGCAGCCAGTAATGGAATTTACATCGTGGTCGGTTCGAACGTTACACTCCATCCCTTTGATGCTGATGTCAATCGCAATTCATTTGCTCATTCGCGTGTTTTTCCTGTCAGTGCAGGGATACACACTTTCTATGGCGTAGGCAGGATACTGGAAACCGGTCCTGCTATCGTCGACGTGAGTGGTGAACTTACGGCAAGATTTTTTCCGGATGAAATCGCATCCTCCGTCCATGATGCGGGCTCTTCAGATAATGTATTTTCGGTTTTCCCTAATCCGGCTGAGGATATGCTTTCCGTTTCTTTCTATGATGGTCTTCATTCAGATCACAAGGCAAAGCTCCTGGATGTATCCGGTTGTGTGCAAAAAATATATCAATGTAATGGTAGTGATGAAATCAAAATGGATCTGTCTTCATTACCTCCAGGGATTTATTTTGTGGAGTCAGGTGGTGTGGTGAAAGAGGTATTGAAGATGTGAGAACATATGGTTCGGAACACACCATCAATTCGACTGGATCAATGCAGCCATAGTGTCAGTGTTGTCTGTCCTCTCCGGTAAAAGAGAAATCACACTGAAGATGGCACAAAGATTTCGAGAATAATTTCAACTCCCGGTTGAATTGCTTTTACCCTCAAGCAAGTAAATCTCTCTTAAATTTTCTTTATGCATTATTCCACGATCAGTTTTCCCAAACGTTCAAGGTGATGGAATACAGTATTATGAGTAATCCTTTATTAGCACCTCAGCTGGTATTTGCAAAGTTGCATTTAAGTTGCGGATCATGGCCAGACTGAGTTTTCTTTTTCCTGACAATACTTCATTGATTCTGCTTCGATATCCGAGGATCTCTTTCAGCTGTGATTTTTTCATCCCGAGCTGATCCAGACGAAAGAGAATAGCTTCAATGGGATGAGGTGGGGCAATCGGATAATGATCCTTCTCATACGATTCAATCAGTATAGAGATGAGTTCAAGTTCATCAGATTCTTCAGAATTTGATTTTAGATCCAACTGCATTAAAGCGTATGCTTTGGCAAGATATGCCTCGTATTGTTTTTTATTTTTTATTGGCTTTAACATAACTGATTGTTTTAGCATCAAACTGATTGTATTTCTTATGAGTTCCAATCCAAACTATAAAAATGATTTGTAACCTGTATTCAATGTCTACTATTAATCGATATGAATTTCCTTTAATATTAAACACGACTCTTTTAGATGTCAGAACCGAAGCATTCCTGAATTGAACCTTTAGTTGTCCCGGATTTTTCCAATTTGACTGTACAATTTCCTGGTACCATGATCGTAAAGGATGTTCAGATTCAGGATTGGCAATCCAAAATGCTTCAAGCGTTCGAACGGCAATAACTCTCATAAACGTTACGAAGATATGAAATGTTCCCGATTTGGTAACATTTTACACCCACCCCTACAAACTCCAGTATCCCTTTCATTTCATTCACAATCCTCCGGAAATGTTCATGAGGCTTACTGGACAATAGTTCAACATCAATCGCCATGGCTATTTTCTGCACCAACATCTTATATTCAGGACTATCGCCTTCCTATAGATTTCGGCTAAAACCGATCTGTTGTTTAACAGTTGCATCATTGCATGATCACCCTGCCAGTCTTAATTAAAAGGCCTTTTTGTGTAAGTCGCCAAAAGTAAATTCCGGATGCTGTTGGTACAATATCTTTTTGTAACTCATCCAGCAAAATTGTTTGCCCTACTCTACCGACAACATCAAAAATTGTGAGGGTAGAACCTAAAAGAGTTTTATCAATTGAAATGGTAAAGTAATCTGTTGATGGATTTGGACTAACCGTCACTTTATAATCTTCATGAACCGGGATTTCTGATGAAATGAAATCAAGAAAAGGACAATCCTCATTTGCCGGTGAATAGATGCTGTCCATAAATTGAAAGCACTGGAATCGTGTCATATAGACTCCACCCCCAAGAACAGGAAATTCAGGCTGAAAGCTGGTAAGCCCATTACTGCCACCCAAACCTTCGATTATGTAATCGTATGGAGTGATGTCCAGGTTTGGCTCAATGGAGAGAAAAAATCTTTTGGCAGCCACTCCGAAAATTGAAATACTATCAATCGAATCAACTACTGTCATTGGATAATCACCCTGCATTGGAACCATTTCTCCCACTTGCAGATTGAAGTCATATATCAATCTCTCTGTAGAATCAATATGAGGCAAATAGTAAACTCGCTTATCCATTAAATCATACCGCAGAAATGAAGGCCCGATGCTATCATATCCCAGGTCATAATCATGATCAAAAACAGTAACTGTATGATGCAATGTCCTGTAAAGCTTAAAATATGTCAACCCGCTGATGACCGTATCACCGTGAATAATATCCTGTTCGTCTGAGGAGTGAATTTGCTTTTGGTCCGGTTCCGATGATTCATATGTGAGATAGACCCATCGCGATCCATCGGCAAAAAAATTCGCTGTCTGCCCATTTGTTAGATTTAGGCACGACAGTATAATTAGAGTGGTTAATATTTCGCGCATGAAAGTGAATGTAAGCATTGGAGATTACAATCGTCCGATAAAAAAAGCACTATATCTGGCAAACGACAATTGATCAGGCATGGGATTGCATCACTCACATATGCGGAAGCTATCACTTGAAGAACGTAAAAGGAACATCACTCACTCAATTTCACCCTGTAGGGTGATTGTGAGCACCCGCATTCTTCACCACTTTGCAGAGGTAAATGAAACCTCTTTTGTCATGTTGTATTCATCCTTTTTATCAAAGCTCAGACTTTCCTTTTTGCTCCCTTTCTGTCTCTTCGCTTTTCTGCCTTTTATCCTTTATTCGCAGAATGTAACGATTAAAAAGAACGCAAATAATGACCAACTTATCTGGCCATTGAACCCTTCCCAAAGCATTTACGTGGGTGAAGGAACCGGAAATGTCGGTACAGGTCTTTTCAATACAGGAATAGGTGCTTTTGCACTCAATCTCAATACGACAGGGAGTTCAAACACGGCTATTGGAAATGTAGCTTTAACGAAGGTTACCACTGGCGGACTCAATACTGCTGTAGGTGTAAGCGCCATGTATGAAAACCTCACGGGAGTTGAAAATACGGCCATTGGTTTTTCAACTTTATATAATAACAAAGGCAAAGGTCGGTCAACAGCCATCGGATATGAAGCCATGTACTATGCTAATAATGCTACTGCTGCAGGATCTACTTTCAATACTGCTGTAGGGTATTTATCCTTGTATGGAAGTCCATCCCCTGCCAACAATACTGGAATTAAGAACACTGCAGTCGGTGACCAAACCATGTACAATACAACATCGGGCACC
>JBDUAU010000273.1:0-14694 GCA_040004485.1 Saprospiraceae bacterium | reverse complement strand
TTAAAATATCTCTGCGTAATTAGCGGCAAAAAACAAACCGATATTTTTCAACGCTAATGACGCAGAAATTTATTTAAAAATATGAACGCAAATTAAATTTCGAATCTGGATAAATGTTCACGATTCTAATTTGCGAAAATACTTTTTTTAAAATATCTCTGCGTAATTAGCGGCAAAAAACAAACCGATATTTTTCAACGCTGACGCAGAAATTTATTTCAAATTATGAACGCTAATTAAAATTCAAATCCAGTTAGTGTACACAATACCAATTTGCGAAAATACTTTTTTTAAAATATCTCTGCGTCATTAGTGGTAAAAAAAGAACTGGGATATTTTCAGCACTAATTAAAATTCGAATCTGGCAAAGGTTGACAATACCAATTTGTGAAAATATCTTTTTTGAAAATATCTCTGCGAAATTAGCAGTAAAAAAATGAGTTGCCTTCTCTGATTTACAGAGCTACAACACTATTCTTTTCTGACGCTACACCACTGTGCAGATACTTGTCAGCTTCTGTGTCATTGATCCAACGCTCACCATCTACAAGGTAGCGGAATTGATATTCGTGACCGATTTCAAGTTCAAGTGTTTTTGTAAATGAACCATCTTTAAGCTTGCGCATCGTAGATTCTGAAGGATCCCAGTTATTGAATTCACCCAGGATCGCTACTTCTTTTCCACCATTGATCACTTCCGGTTCAACGGTAAATGTAACCTTGCATAAAGGTTTTGATTTCGAAAATTGTTTTTTAAGACTCATGATATTTGTGATTTTTCTTTAGGCATATTGCCTTTCAGGCCGCAAAGGTAATGTTTTAGGCCTAAAAATCGCCATAACCTTGTAAATCCTTTGTTAAGCCTCTGCTGGTCCCCCGTTTGCTGAGCTGCAGTATAAGGATGAAAGAAGAGAATCCAAACATCAGGGGCAAGGGTTCAAAAAGTGTGACTTAAAGTCTCCCTTTTTCAGGAGGCAGGGGTACAAGGAGTGGACTTCAAGTCCCCTTTTTCAGGGGATTTAGGGGAAAAGAGCTTGACTTAATGTCCCCCGGTTGCTGAGCTGTAGCATAAGGTTGAGAGAAGGCGGGTCGAAGCATCAGAGGATTTAGGGGAAAAGAATTGACTTAAAGTCCCCTTTTTCAGGGGATTTAGGGGAAAAGAGTTGACTTAAAGTCCCCCGGTTGCTGAGCTGTAGCATATGGTTGAGAGAAGGTGGGTCGAAGCATCAGGGGATTTAGGGGAAAAAAGGAATCAGTATCCCAAAAGGCTTTTCTTCTGAAGTTCAAAATCATCTTTGGAGATGACACCACGTTCCAGAAGTTCGCCCAGATCTCCGATTTTATCGAGCACGGTAGTATCGTAATAGCTTTTGTCTTCGAGCAAATCCGGTTGCGGAGAGGTGAGATGGGCTACCTGGTGGTAACCATTCTGGACAAAAAAATCGAAATCATGCAATGATCTTAACCAAGTCAGAGCTTCATTGTGATAGATCTCTTCGAATTCCTGGAAACCAAAATCGACAGCACTGGCCAGATGGAAATAAGCCTGCTTGCCGTCCTTGGCTAAAGAGTAGCAACAGGCCAACATGAAATGGGTCTGTGGATCATTGTAATCATACTGCAATGCGTCTTCAAAATATTTGCGGGCCTGATTGTAGTCGCCTGATTTATAAGCTATGAATGCATCCTTGATGAGATATCCGCCTCTGGATTTTCGTGCCTGGGGGGTATCACCTGGTTTTTTCGATCCTGCCCTGACAGGTTCTTGCCTTTGTTGTTGCTGAGGTGCAGGCATGCCTTTGTTATACTTGGCATTAAATTCAGGTTGGGGCATCACGAAAAACAGGATCCCTTCGATGACAGAAAGAATCGAGAGGGCAACTAAAAACCAAGGAAAATCTCCTTCAATAGTAGCCATGAGGGCAATAAAAAAGGCAACGAAATTGGCAACTCCCAGTACCTTCTTGTCGAGATAAAACCTATGTGCTCCCCACATCCCCAATGTCAGGGCGAGGACGCCGGCGACTATTTTTGATTTCCCATAATAGCCGTTATTATCCAACGTGGCATTGAAGGCAGGTTGACTTTGAATGGCCTTAGCCTGGGGAGATGTAAAATTCTGATTGCGTACCACCGGCAAAGCCATTCCTTTACTCGAGATGGCATATAAAGGAGTATCACCTGAGATATTCTTGAGTTGGTAATTGCCCACATGCATGGCCTGGAGCCAGGCGTGATTGCGGATATCTTCGAACACGCGTTCGGAGATGTATACACCGCCTGGTTCGCAGACAGGTTCGATACGGGCTGCAACATTGAGGCCATCACCGAAAGCATCTGTGCCATCGTAGCTGATATCACCGACGTGAATACCTATTCGGACTGGTACTTCAGGATCCTTCTTGTATTCGATCTGCATTTCAACAGCGCATTCCACCGCGTTGACGCTGCTGTGGAAAATACTGAGCGTGCCATCGCCGAAAAACTGGAGGACTTCGCCACCATATTTCTCATGCTGCGCGAGGAGGATGCTTCTGTGTCTTGATCGTAACAGGAGTGCACGATCTTCGTTGATATGCATCAGGTGAGTATAGCCTACGATGTCTGTGAAAACGATGGCAGCTAGTTGGCGCTTGAATTTACCTTCCATTGTGGGGAGTAAAGATAGTTTAATGGAGATGGAAAGAGAAGCTGAAAAAAATCACACTAAAAAGTAAAAAATACAAGGCAAGCCGGTCACATTTAGGGAGGGTCGTAAATTACTTTATTACAAACGTCTTCGATATCCGATAATGTTCAGACCGATCCATCCACCACCGTTTACTCTCATGATCAAACTTAGAATAGATCATCACAAACTTTACATCCCTGTCAAGCGCTGTCACATATCGAAACTCACGACTGATCCCACCATCCACAAAAACCGGGTATTTCGTATCAATCCATTTCAATTCACCCTTCGAATCAGGACCACTACCCTTATTGAATTTGTTGAATTTTAACCGCTTTTCAATCTGTGCATCTGATGTATCAAAAGGCGTGTTATCATCAAATAAAAGAATATTAAATCTGAAATCGCGTATGTATTGTCGCGCGATTCCTTTATTCGATATAACTGCCACTAGCTCCACAACATGCTTATCTCTGGATATTCCCAATTGTTTAAGTTTTAGATCAAATTGCAATTTGGGATATTGCTCACGGGATATTCCAAAACGGAAAAGAGTCCATGCCCCGGCAAGAAAGATGGCTAGAATCGTGAAAAGAGCTGAGATCTGGTCAATCGACATAAACAACGAAATAATAAATTGTATGTGAAAATATAAATTCATTTGTATAATGAACATAGTCCTACCCACATATCACTAAGAACTAGTCCGACTCCAAAAAACTTTCACTTTTTAACTTTCTAATTATCCACCAACTGGTAACCAACTCCTTTCAAAGTCAACAACTGCACCCTCGGATCCATCTTCAAATATTTTCTTAACCGGGTTATATAAACATCTAAATTCCGGCTATTAAAAAAATGATCATCTCCCCACACCTGCAATAATATCTGCTTACGCTCAACGGGCGAACCTACTCTGTCAATAAACATCTTTAATAGTTCATTTTCGCGATGCGATAGCGTTACCGTCTCATTGCCATTCTCAATGGTCATACGTATGGGATCAAATGATAACTCGCCGATTTTAAACTGATCAGGTTTCGACTTACCTGACATCGCCAGGAGATTCCCGATGCGTGCCATCAATTCTTCAAGACTGAAAGGCTTTTTCAAATAATCATTACCACCGGATTTGAATCCTTCGACTACATCTTTGGATTCACTTTTAGCCGTCAGGAAGATGATCGGTATTGTTCTATTATGCTGACGTATCATGTGCCCGATTTCAAATCCACTCCTGCCCGGCAACATCACATCAAGAATACACAGATCAGGTTGTACTTTTTTAAAAAGGGCTTCTGCTTCAATCCCATTCGGCGTCCAATACACATCATATCCATTCTTCACAAGATGATCCCGTACCAGCATCGCCAATACTTCTTCATCTTCTATGTATAGTATTTTAGTCATTGCACTGATTTTGCCAAATAAAAAAAAGAAAAAGGACGCTGATTTAATGAGGAAAAAATATGATTGAATAAGATTTATTTTTCTAAGACATTGACATCTTGATATTCACCTACGCTATTCACTAATCACTACTCAATGCCCACTTTTTTTTGCCGTAAATTTGACTAATTAACGCAAATTAAAATACTGAATACCGATTACTGATTACCTATTGCTTTTTCCGCCTCTTCCGCCCCTTCCGCCTCGGTTGCTGAGCTGTAGCACAAGGCTGAGTACAAGCAGGTCGAAGCATCCGCCTCTTTATTTAGTTCATCGTCGAAGCATCCCACGCCGGCAGCGTCATAGAAAACTTCGCCCCCTTTCCTACTTCACTCTCAAGATCAATTCGTCCATGATGCTTACGCACTACATCCGCGACATAACTCAGCCCCAAACCATGACCTTTCACATCATGTCGGTTGTGCTGAGGCACACGATACAACTTATCAAATATCTTATCATGATACTCCGGATCGATACCGATACCATTGTCCTGGATATCTACTTTGACTGCTCCATTGTCCCGACAGAGATTGACAGTGATGACCGGATTCGATGTGCTGTACTTTAATGCATTTTCAAGAAGATTATACAACACACCACTCATGTGCGATTTATCTCCATTGACCATAAATCCTTCACCATGATGACTAACTTTTATAGTAGCATGTTTGTTGTCAAACTGTACTTTCATGTGATGCATCACGTCATCAAGCACTTGTTGAATATCGATTTTTTCATAATGGATCTGTGGCGCATGATTGTGAAGAATCCTCTCGACCAGCATCGAAAGTCTCTTCAATTCACTCTGACATATATCAAGGTAACGCCGGCTATTGGATGAATTAAGATTGTCAGCCATATTCAATGATTCAAGGGCCACACCCACCGTAGTGATCGGTGTCTTCAGTTCATGGGTGATATTGCTGACGAATTCATCGCGTAGTGCATTGAGTCGCATTTGCGTTCTCAGATTTTTCCAGATATAATAAAACGCAGCCCCAACCATCAACCACAGAAATAATGCAAAACTGATGTGAGGTAATATTCCCTGAAAGATGTCAGCCTTATAATGCGGATTTATCAACGCTATTTTTTTACCTCCGAATGCATCCAGTTGTGGATGGCTCATGATTCCATTCACGACTGTGTCCTCCCCTTGCCAGGAGATCAGATCATAACCTGCGAACTCACCTGTACTATCCATCATGCGGATGTGTCCCAGGACCATTTTACTCATGTTGTTGCAATGTGCATCAAAGACAGAAGAGTCACCGGATAAATGCCTTAACAGCATTCCTCTCATTTCACGATGCGGACCTATCCGGTACATATCCTTTCCGATAATCTTTTCTTCACCCGAGGCTCTCTGAAAAGCAACAGAGTCATCCGTATTGATCGTGATCCGGATAGCTCTGTCAGAATCATTCACGGTCATAAATTCCTTGCTGGCCAGCTTCGAAAAAAGAAGAGAGTCTTCTACGTCCCTCACCGTCGAAAACATGACATGATTGATCTTCGTCTCCATGTCACGATATTTATTCATGTATTCATTGTGAAGCCATAGACATTCGAGGATGCCGAGGAGCACCATGCTCACGATCATGAGGAAACGGGCTAATGAAATATCCGGACTGTTTCGCATTGCCTTACAAAAGTAGTTTCGAATTGAGATCTACCGGCGATTTGTTAACATTAATTAACCTTTTTCAAGGTAGAAGGCCTCTTTTATAGACCTACCTTCGCTTCCTAAACGAATCATACATG
Organism: Saprospiraceae bacterium; assembly: GCA_040004485.1. Classification (GTDB taxonomy): domain Bacteria; phylum Bacteroidota; class Bacteroidia; order Chitinophagales; family Saprospiraceae; genus Opimibacter. The sequence goes on along the minus strand of JBDUAU010000273.1, from coordinate 8,807 downwards.
AAATATATATTCATCTTCTTTGCTTTTTTAAGCACCTCATTGGCTTTTACCCAGGGAACCGGGAAAGTTACTTTTGAGGAAAAAATGAATTTGCATAAAAATCTTCCACCTGACAAGCAGGAGATGAAGGATATGATCCCTGAATTCAATACATCTATGTTTTCACTTACTTTTTCCGGAGATGAATCCATCTACCAGCCTCAAAAAGAATCAGACGAATCGGAAGTTACTTCTACCAATGGTGGCAATCAAATGACAATGCGATTTGGAAGAGAAAACCGGATCGTGTATAAAAATCTTGCTTTGGATACCATGATCGAATCCCGCGAATTCATGCAGAAACAATTCCTGATCGTCGGAGCACCTACACCACGTAAATGGAAGATTGGTAAAAATCAAAAAGAAATACTCGGTCATAAATGTATGGAAGCCGATTTCCGACTTGATAGTACTACATCCATGGTTGTATGGTTTACACCGGAGATAAAGGTGTCCAATGGCCCTTCAGATTATCAGGGCTTGCCGGGGCTTATTCTTGGCGTTGACATTAATGATGGCTTGCGGATGATCACGGCCACTGACATTAAACTGCAAGATGTTGATACTTCTGTAATCATAGCCCCTACAAAAGGAAAGGAAGTCACATCAGAAGAATTTGAAAAAATCAGGAAGGAAAAGATGAAAGAAATGCACATGAACAATCCGAATGGAGGACCTCCTCCGGGAGCGATGATAATGATAAGACATAACTAGTGAAGAGTAACGAGTAACGAATAACGAGTAACGAGTAACGAATAACGAATAACGAATAACGAATAACGAATAACGAGTAACGAGTAACGAGTGATGCTTCGACCTGCAATACTCATCCATGTGCTACAGCTCAGCAACCGAGTGAAGAGTGAAAACATTCATTCACTTTGGCAGATTCGACGAATGCTCAGTGCGGCGCTGCGCTCAGGGACCGGCAAAGTTGAACCTAGTTGATTTCGACTTCGCTCAATCATGAAGAATAGTTCTCTAAAAAAGTGATTTCGAAATGAAAAATACCTACATGATTCAATGAATAACACATCAAATGAAATCGACTTTGGTCAATCATGAAGAATATTTCTCCACAAAAGTCAAGTCGAAATGAAAGATAATTACATGTTTCCATTGAGAACAAATAAAATGAAATCGACTTTTCTCAATCATAGGTTAATGTTTCTCTTCTCATTGAGCGGAGCCGAAATGAAAAAGAAAAACTTCTGACGGTCACTGAGCGAAGCCGAAGTGAACGTCATAACAAAATCATAAATCGTAAATTCTCATCATGAAATCCAGCATCCATAAATTTCTTGCCCTCATTGCTTTTACGCTTTGTCTTACGACACAATTATCTGCTCAGGTAAATAAATCTTCATTCAAAGGCAATGTCAGGGATGAATCAGATCTGCCGATTCCGGGAGCTACAATCATGATCCTGAATGCTGCAGATTCAGTATTGACTCAATTTGGTTCTTCAGGTCCTGATGGTTCATTTTTAATTAAGAATGTACCCAAAGGTGATTACCTCATCAATATCACATTCCTGGGTCTTGCACCTTTTTATCAATCCATTGTTTCAGGAAGTGCTGAAGAAATCGACCTGGGAAAACTCATGATGAAGACACACAATACCATTCTGAATGAAGTAGAAGTAAAAGCAGACGAGATACCGATTGAAATAAAAAAAGATACAATCCTCTACAATGCAGATGCATTTAAAACACAACCGAATGCCAATGTTGAAGATCTTCTCAAAAAATTACCGGGTATTGAAGTCGCTCCTGATGGTTCGATAAAAGCTCAAGGAGAGGACGTACAAAAAGTATTGGTCGATGGAAAAGAATTTTTCGGAACAGATCCAAAAATGGCGACAAAGAATCTACCTGCACGCGCTGTGAAAAAAGTCAAAGTCTATGACAAACAATCTGACATGGCTGAATTCACAGGAGTAGATGATGGCGAACGTGAAAAAACAATTGACCTGCAACTGCGAGAAGAATTCAAAAAAGGACTTTTCGGAACAGCTGAAGCCGGATATGGAACTGATGAAAAATATAATGCAAAAGCATCCATCAACAAGTTTACAAAGACAGCACAGCTTTCCTTCCTTGGCCAGTTAAATAATATCAATGACCAGGGATTTTCATTCCAGGATATGATGAATTTCTCAGGAGGAATGGGTGGTATGGGAGGAGGCGGACGACGGACAGTTGAATTAAATATCCAGTCCGACATTCCCATAAATGATGGATTAAGCAATGGCCTGGTCAACACCGGTGCCGGCGGAATTAATTTCAACTGGCACAAGACAAAGAAATTTAATTTACGTAGCAGTTATTTTTATAATGGCGTTGATAATTCTTTGCTGGAAAATTCCTACAGACAAAACTTATCTGCCATGCCTTTTAATTCAGATGAAAATTCAGATAAAAAAACCGTGAATCATTCACATGCATTTACGTTCAATTCAGATATTAAACCTGACTCAACACAGCAAATCACCATCAAGGCAAGAGCAGGACTTGGAAATGGAACCTCTGCTAACCAGGTGTTACTGGTGAATAGTATTCCTCTCGGATCTCTTATAAGTCAATCCAATACAGGAACCAATGCAAGTAGTGACAATCTTTCTCTTTCGGGAAGTGCGACCTACATGAAACGATTGGGAAATAAAGGAAGAAATTTTTCACTCAATGGCACACTATCAAAAAATGATAACAATACAGATAACAAACTGGATGCATTGACCAACTATTTTATCACAGGTGATCCGGAATTATTGAATCAGCTTCAATATACCGATTCAAAAAACAACAAGATAGATGGCCAATTCTCATATACGGAACCATTGAAAAGAAGGAAATTTATTGAATTCAATTATAATTATTCACATCAGGAAGACAACTACGATCACCAGGTAAATGATATAGTCGAATCACTGCCTGTCCTCAATTCGGGCCTGTCAAGTAATTATACCAGCCTTCTTCAATATCACAAACCTGGTGTGACCTTCAGGTACAGTGGTGATGTGCACAATGTGAATGTAGGACTTCAGTACCAGGCTTCAGAACTCACAGGCCATCTTAATCAGGGCGAAAATGAGATACGGAAAACATACAATTATTTCCTGCCACGAATTATCTGGAGAGATGATATTGGCAATGGAAAAAATCTCAGGATAAGTTATACAACCCGCATCACCCAACCGACGATCACACAATTATCACCTGTAGTTGACAATTCAGATCCACTCCGCTTGTATATTGGCAACCCTGATCTGAACGCCGAGTATATTCATAATCTCAGTGCTAACTTCCATTTATTTTCTCAGTTTTCTTCCACGAGTTTTTTTATTTCCGCAGGAACAGGCCTGACGAAAAATAAGATCATTACCTCACGTACAACTGACGTGCAGTTTGTTGAAACGTCAAAGCCAATCAATATTGATCATGAATCACGAATGAATCTATATACTGCATTCGGACGTCCATTAAAACTGATTCATAGCAGGTTTAACATCAATTTAAATGGCACGCTCACAAGCACACAGAACCTGATCAATAATGAACTGAGCGATCTCAACAGATGGTCAAGAACTGCAGGGCTTACAATATCGAATATGAATTCTGAAGTATTAGAATATAATTTTGGTGGCGATTGGACGTTTACAGACAGCTATTATAAAATAAGCGATGCCTTAAATCAAAACACGGTATTGCATCATTTATTTGTTGATGCTACATTGACCCTCTGGAAAAAATGGAAGCTCGAAGGAAGCTATGATTACAATCTCTACACAAGTGCTGCTTTCGCACAAAATCAATCGTTGCCTTTGATGAAAGCTTCGATTTCAAGATTTGTTCTTCCGATGGATCGGGGCCAGATCAAGCTTTCAATATTTGATGCGCTTGATGAAAACCGAGGTCTTTCCCGGACATCAGACATAAATTATATCGAAGAAGTCAGATCTAATTCCATAGGTCGCTATGTCATGCTTTCCTTTATATATTCAATCAAAGGAGCCGGCGGCGATAATCCGATGGGCGGAATGCGCATGATGATGGGACCACGTCATTAAAAAGAATCAGGAATATAGAATTTAGAACCAGGAAGGGAATCTTGAATATAGAATTTAGAGCCAGGAATGTAGAAGTTGAATTCAGAATTTGAAATCAAGAAGTATTAAAAGAGAATCAGGAATAAAGAATTTTAAACCAGGAATTTGGAAGTTAATTGAGAATTTGGAATTAATAGCTCCGGACATCACTCAATCAAAGTACTACTTTCATAGTACTTTATTGAATTTGCACTCTGTTTTATGCCGTAGATTTATTAAATTAATTGATAAAATCGAAATACACATTTCCCAAGTAATCCACACCCTTTATTTTGTTTCTCCCAATCAGTGCCTGCAAGTGGTCAGAAAATAACAAAACTGAGCAAAGACCATTATTAAAATTCATTGATATAATATCAAAACAGAATAAAATCGTATTTGATAACTAAAGTGACTCTCATAAGAAATGGTAAGCACCATACAATCTATATGTATAAAAACGTTCATCACACCCTGGGCAATAATAGAGCCTAAAATCATAATCATATTCAAACCCTAATTCCAAAGCATCCTCAATAAAATACTGTATATTCAAGTTACCACTCCAAATCCATCCATGCCATTTTTCTTTTGCAGTATAATTTTCCTCACCTGAAAGAAAAAGGGATGGTTGGACACCTATACCGATGTAAAGGTTCTGAATAAATTTACGATGGATTGTGAAAGGGAGACTTACAAACCTCAGAAAGTCGGGACCTTCAGTTAAAAAACCAGATCTTGTATCAGGTCTTATCGTTCCTTGTCCCTTTATTTGGAACATCAATTCTTGTCGAATAAACCAATTTTTTGTGAGAGCAAGTTGAACCCCCATGCTGACTATTGGTCGAATAAGTGGTTTCCCATATTTTATTGAGTCAGTACCTGATATCAACCAATCTTGATTAATGGTTCCAAAATTTAATCCTGTTTTGATAAACCCAGTTAGCTGAGCATGGGCTAAACTTGAACAGATCAGAAATGTCCCTAATATTATGATACTAATTCCCTTTCGCTTCATGTAAAATATATCTAATTCCCAACTGAAATGAGTGATACTTAAAATAGGAAATCCCTTCTACTGGCATACCAATTGTATAATCATATCTAGTAAATCCATACACTAAGTCGCCTTCTAAAAACCATCGCTTGGAAATCCGTATTGATGAACCACTTTCTAAAGCAATATCACCACTAAGGAAAGAATTAGAAGATTGGCGTGTTAGGTAGTTTCCGATAAAGTTAGCAGTACCAAGTCGTAGCCCAACTTTAATATTGAATCTGTCACCTGGAAGTTTTAAGATTATACTTGGTATGATATGAAAAAATCCTTGTCTATAATGTTTTTCAGAAAAATCAAACCAATATGGTAAAGCTACATTCTTTGATTTTTCTGTAAGTGTTATGTGAGAAAGTGCTATAGAAAAATCAAATCGGTTATTTAGCCAAAAGGTTTTTCCAATTTTAAAACTCCAAGATGGGGAGTATTCAATTACTTTAGGATCAGCACTGAAGACTATAGATGGACTATGGTCGGCAAAATACTGAATTTTCCCACACCCGTAAGATGAGGAAACTGACACGTTTTTACTGCTAAAAAAAGACTGACTTTTAACAGAATTAAAAGTCAGTCCTACAATTAGCACCAAAAAGATATTACTAGTGATCCTCATACCTATTTATATAATATTGAAATCTTCTAATACACATACAGCCAATTGAAATTTGGACAAGGGTTATAAGTTGCCATATAAGAACAATCCAAATTGGGATAAGGCGTAAAATAAAAATCATTCGTCATTATTGGCTTATCAGTAGTTACAAAATGCTGGGCGAAATTCTTTATTGTCGAACCATATGTAAATCGTATCGGTGACCATCATAAGTTGTTTCAAAAAATTTGTCAAAATGCTATACCAACTTGATGGTGGTGCTTCCGATGAACTATGACATCTATTTTGCATTGTTGAGTGCCACATTTTTCAAAACCAAGTAAATTTGTGATACCGCACAAATTAAGAAATTCCTTCCCAATTCTGAATTCATAATTCTCCTTCCTTGTTCTAAATTCAATATTCTTGATTCGTGATTCCCTTCACAATTCTAGATTCAATACTTCCTTCCTAACTCTGAATTCATAATTCTCCTTCCTGGCTCAAAATTCTATATTCAAGATTCCTTCCTTGCTCAAAATTCAAAATTATCCTTCCAAATTCCTGGTTCAAAATGGTTGCTGAGCTGCGGTTGGTGAGCTGTGGTTGGTGAGCTGTAGCACGAGGTTGAGTACAAGCAAGTCGAACCATAGCACACGGATGAGCGGAAGCAGGTCGAACCAAGGATAAGAAAAAGGAAGTCGAACCATAGCACAAGGTTGGTGAGCTTTAGCACAAGGATGAGCGAAAGAAAGTCGAACCATGGATGTGTACAGCAGGCGGTGCACTGAGCGCTAGCCAAAGTGTCGAAGCATCTTTCCTCATGCCACATTCCGTCGTGGGCGGGTGCAACACTCCCCGACGGAATGTGCCCTACTGTTAAGCTTAGTTTGTACCTAAGCTTTCGCGTCAGCAAATTTCCGATTTGCACATAAAATTTCCCATTCCTTACTCCCACTTCAAGATCTTAATTCAGAGCTCTAAATTCTCTATTCACGATTCGCTTCACAATTCTCAATTCAGTATTCCCGATTTTCTTCTGCATTCTCCATTCCATATTCTCACTTCAAGCTCTAAATTCAGTATTCACGATTCGCTTCACAATTTCAAATTCTGTAATTCCTTCCTAATTCTAAATTCAAAATTCAAATTTTAGCAACAACTTTCCTTTTCTTTGCGTTTTAGCCCATTGAGTAGGTCCAGACATGCTGCGACCCTTGTTTTCATTATGATTTCATTATGACTAAACATACTTTTAAGACATTCATCTTCCCTTTCATGCTGCTGCTGCAACTGCCGCTCAATCTACCCGGGCAGGTACTTGTGGACAGGTGCAAACTATTGGATCAGTCCAGCCCTATCAACAATATCTGGGTGGATGAAGACAATATCAAATGGGTAGCCAATACCCAGGGACTGAACAAAGTTTTCTCTCTTGATCTGGTTGAAAAAGTTCCGATTGCACCAGGCACAACGTCTCTTCTGACCATCCGTGGAGGAAATGCCAAACTGGAATGGAGCACAAGTGAAATGCAACAACTGATCGGCAATGTCAATTTTACATGCGCATCTTACGATCCGAAAACAAAAACAGTATGGCTTGGCACAAAAGAATCCGGCGCATTTCAAATCACTGTTTCTCCGCTTCGTGTCGTTCAACGCTTAAATACAGACAATAAAAAACTAACTTCCGATCAGATCAATGACATCTTTGTCACCACCACAGGTACAACGTACATCGCTACAAATGATGGCATGCTCATCGGATCCGGTGATAAATGGACTCTTGAAGAACGATATCTGAATTTCGTCGGTGTTGATGCATGGGGAACAAACCTGTGGATACTCGGTGATGATTTTTTATGGCAGGTAGATGCAAAAGGAAAATGGTCACCGATAGCGATTGAATTAAAAAATGTTGAGGGCCAGTTGCGCGACATTGCTGTCGATGATGAAGGTCGTGTTTGGATAGCATCTAATATGATGACCGGTTATGATGTTGCTGCAGACAAGTATCAGCGTTTTGGTCCCGGCCAGTATTTCACCAGCCAGTTTGTCAATTGTCTTGATGTAGATAAAGATGGTTCGATATGGACAGGCACAAAAGACAAAGGCCTCTATCTTATACAGTGGGAATCTTCACTGATCATCAGCATTGAAAATGATAATCCACTTGATTGCAGATCAAAAGAACCAACTGCATCGCTTACAACAAAAGTTGCAGGTGGTCAGCCTCCTTATACGTACAAATGGAATTCAGGTCAGACAACTCCTGATATTTCGAAATTACCGAAGGGTGAATATATACTCACCGTCACAGATGCAAAAGCTGCCGTGAAAACAGGTAAATATCAAATCCCTGATCCGTCCATAAAATCCACAGTGACACAAATTTCTCCTTCTTCAGGTCAGGCCGATGGGAGTGCTTCAGTATCATCAAATGGAGGCTCAGGTCAATACATCTATCAATGGGACAATAACGAACCAAATATCACCGCAACAAAACTTACTGCAGGATTACATACAGTGACTGTTTCAGATAAATCGGGTTGCTCCACTACAGCGACGATTACGATCAGCGAGAATCTGACACCACTTTCTGCATCGATCACTGTCGTATCAGATAATAAATGTGACTATTCAACCAATGGATCGCTGAAAGCTGAAGTAAAAGGTGGTAAAGCTCCTTACCAATACACCTGGAGTACGAATGCAGGTTCTGTAAATACACTTACTTCTCTTGCATCTGGAAATTATAAACTAACTGTAACAGATGCTACAGGCCAGACCTCAGCTGTGAGTGTCTCACTCAACTCACCACTTCCATTCTCTGCATCAATTGAATTATTATTTCCAGCCTCCTTGAATGCATCAAATGGCCAGGCTCAGGTGAAAACGAACGGAGGCAAAAGTCCATTCACCTATGCCTGGAACAACGGTGAAAAAATATCAATCGTCAAAAACCTATCCACTGGATCCCATAATGTAACTGTGACAGATGCAAGTGGATGTACGGCGGAAACATCGCTTTT
>JBDUAU010000543.1:0-14736 GCA_040004485.1 Saprospiraceae bacterium | reverse complement strand
ACCGAAGAAAAAAATAAAATGGTCCAGCTGCGTGATTATTTTATTGATGTAGGCATGCCAGTTGAGCAGGTTAAAGCGATGATCAGCGTTGGTGATCCGATCACAAGAGAAAGAGAACTGATCGTGATGGGTGATTGTGTAAATGGCAAATCTCTTGACAACCGGGTCTCCGTGTACATTCTGATTGAAACACTGAAAGCATTAAAAGGAAAAGAACTTCCGTATGACTTTTATGCTGCTTTTACGGTACAGGAAGAAGTGGGGTTGCGCGGCGCATTTAATGCTGCAGGACATATTGATCCTGATTTTGGTATTGGATTAGATACAACGATCGCTTATGATACACCAGGAGCGCTACCCTATGAAATGGTGACAAAGCTTGGTGCAGGTACGGCTATAAAAATAATGGATGCATCGATCATTTGTGACGTACGGATGACATCATACATGAAGGCTATTGCTTCAAAACACAATATCACCTATCAGGCAGAAATTCTTCCTGCTGGTGGTACAGATACAGCAGCCATTCAACGCCAGGGTGCTAAAGGTTCTATTGCAGGTGCGATTTCAATTCCGGTCAGACATATTCATCAGAGCATTGAGATGGCTCACATGGGGGATATTTCTGCAACAATTGATTTACTGACAGCCACTATTTCTGAGTTGGATCAGTGGAACTGGGAGCTGTGAGGAAAAACAAGTAACGAATAACGAGTAACGAGTAACGAATAACGAGTAACGAATAACGAGTAACGAATAACGAGTATCCCATGCTATTCGAAAGGGAATATACAGGTAAGCAAAATGCAATGCTTCGACCAGCTAAACTCAACCTCGTGCTATGGTTCGACTTGCTGTTACTCATCCTCGTGCTACAGCTCACCAACCACAGCTCAACCGTAAGCAATAGGCAATGAAGGGAAACAAAGTATTCCAATTTAATTGTAACAACCGATTATTAATAGATCACTTGATCACAAGATCACAAGATCACAAGATCCTCACTCATGTGGAACGAAATAAATAACAAACTCACTGCCGAATTTACCTTCGAGGATTTCGTGCAGGCCTGGGCTTTCATGACAGAAGTCGCTATGCTCGCTGAGCGCAAAAATCATCATCCGGAATGGACGAATGTGTGGAATAAAGTAATGATTTCACTGAGCACACACGATGCCGGTGATGTTGTGACTGAGAAGGATAGAAAGCTGGCAGATGGAATCAGTAAAATCTATGAGCGCTATCAATATCGTACGTGATGTCATTGGAGAGTAAGCTTCCTGATGTAGGCACGACGATATTCACGGTGATGTCGAGACTGGCGATACAGCATCAGGCGATTAATCTTTCACAGGGTTTTCCGGATTTTGATACTGATCATCGGCTCATTGCTTTTGTTGAAGAAGCAATGCGTGGTGGTCACAATCAATATGCACCTATGCCGGGGCTGCCGGATTTAGTACAGGTGATCGCTGAAAAAATCAAAAATGATTATGGTTGGCGTCCTGATCCGGATACAGAGATAACGGTTACAGCAGGAGGGACACAAGCAATATACTCCATCATAGGAGCGATGATCAGCCAGGGTGATGAAGTGATCGTGCTGGAGCCAAGTTATGACAGCTATATTCCTTCTGTAATTTCTTTTGGAGGTAAGGTTAAGACGGTTCAACTACTTCCTCCTTCATATAAAGTCGATTGGGATGAAGTTGAATCGTTGATCACAAATCGGACGAAACTGATCATGATCAATACGCCTCACAATCCTTGTGGAGTGGTCCTGGAAAAAGAAGATTTAGAACGACTAAAGTCCATAGTTATAAAGCATGATATTTATCTCATCAGCGATGAAGTCTATGAGCACATCATCTTTGATGGACATCGACATGAATCAGTGTTGCGTTATCCTGAATTATACCAGCGATCATTTGTTGTTTTCTCCTTTGGAAAGAGCCTTCATGTGACGGGTTGGAAGATCGGCTATGTGATGGCACCACCGGCATTGACGACAGAATTGAGAAAGATCCATCAGTTCAATGTCTTTTCGGTCAACAGGCCAATACAACTAGCAATAGCGAAATATATTCAGCATCATGGAGACTTTGGCGCACTGTCTTCATTTTACCAGGATAAGCGTGATTTGTTTTTAAAATTGATGGAAGACCTCCCTTTGAAATTTCTTCCATGCCTTGGCAGTTATTTTATTCTTGCTGATTATAGTGAGGTGAGTGATCTTGATGACAGATCATTTGCAGAGAAGTTAACCATTGAAGGAGGAGTAGCGACAATTCCATTAAGTCCGTTTTATAAAAATGGAAGTGAGGAGAAGATCATAAGGTTTTGTTTTGCAAAGAAAGAGGAGACGTTGGTGGAAGCGGCTTTGAGATTGAGGAAATATTTTAACCAACTATAAATGTTGAGCGTCGATGAATTGATGACCTCCGGTATAGGCCTGACCTGTGCGCGGTTGCTGATAGCCCTGGACATTGACAGGTGCACTTGAAAATAAATTAGCTGAACATGTATGATCATAATCAGCAGTCCCGACCACTGAGATCCACGGCGGGCATATCATGGGTCCTATAGGCCCTGATCCGTTAGGACACATTGTAAATATTTCAAAACTGGGATTTGGGACAAGATTTTGCACATGCATATCTTACTTTGTCAACAATAACATAAGTGATCCGCTTGCTATAATAAGCTATAGATGGCTTAAACGTTGCGCGGTATGCCTCATGAAAATGAAATAGGGAATTAAGATAGTAGATAAATTCAATTCTTGTTCAATGCCGGGACATTTATCGGGTATCATTGATAATTTCCTTTGTCATTAATCATTATGTAACTTTGGATAAATGTGATTTCACAGAACATTAGAAATTTGATAATGATTAAGTCAGGTAATTTATAGTATGAAAAAGTTTTCGCTGCCAGACGATATTCGATTCAACAGAGGCATGATCCAGGATCCTGTCCACTACTTCGAAGACACCGGATGTAATTCCTGGTTATTTTTAGTAGGTGAAGAATTTGCCGCGATGCCCGGAGGAATGTCTTATGAACAAGTCCGGGAGGCAACAACAAATTCTGAAAACGTGATCAGTGATCCTCCGCGGGTGCTAAACCTGGAGCTTGCACATCAGCACGTTGAGGCGCTTGATTCCCTACCACGGCCTACGTTGATTTCTTGTCGCAGTGGACCAAGGGCATCTGCAGTAGCCTACATGTATGCCGGATTGAAATCAGGTGCTGACCCGAAAGATGTCATTGCAGCTGCAGAAAAAGATCAGGCTCCGTTTGTGCAGTCCGAAGAAAATAAAAAATGGGTTGTGGATTCAATAGAAGCATTGAGAGGCTAGTATGTACTGTGTAGTTTTAAACATCCATGAAGTTAAATCCCCAAATTTTAAAACTTGCACGCCATGAAGCCCATCATCATCTGATGTCAGATCTCAATTTTACAATGGAGCTGCATCGGTTCATGAAGAATGTGATTGATCAAGACACTTACCTGTCATCCGAATTCGGGTTCAAAAAGTTTCTCAATGATTATGGTGTCGGTCGAACTTTAAAAGCAGGTGATGAACCTAAATTGAAAATATTATCCCTGATTAAGGAATTTCAATTCGGAAAATCACATGTTGATGAAATTTCAAACTTAGCTTATGCAATTCAACAAAACGGTCATTCTTCTCATTCAGGCAAAAGTGGGCCAGGCCTGCCTCAATCATTCTGTTCCAAATTTCTCTTTGTATTAAAGCCAGATAAATTGATTCCATATGATTCGTATGTATTAAAGTCCCTTCAACTCAGAATTGGCCATCCACTGAGATCGTTGGAACAGTATTACGAACATGCAGACCAATTTAGAAGAACACATTTTCCTGAAAAAGGACCTGAAGTCAATAAAATCAGGGATAAAAGTGATCCGGATTTTAGAAAACAGTTGATCAGATTAAAAGTAAATTGTGATAAAGTACTTAGTTGGAAGCTAACGGATAAATATTTGTGGTGTGAGCACGAAGAAAGGCGGAAGAGGTAGAAGAGGCAGAATAGGCGGAAGCGGTAGAGGAGCGGAAGATGAAGCAGAGAAAGTATGCTTCGATCTGCTTGATTACAAGCCTGCATGAGAAATTAGATGGGCATATCGTATCATTCATCAAAGACATTGTTTTGAAATGATAAGTTAGCTTTTCATTCTCAACGAATTTATACCATGAAGAAATTCGTTTTGCCAAAAGACCTTCATATAGAGTTTATGGTGTGGTATTCATATAAAGATATATTGCATTTGAAAAAATTATCTCTTTTACCACACCGACTTTTCTGCCCATTCAGCCTTTTCTGCCTCTTCAGCCCTTTCTGCTTCTTTCGGCCTTTTTTATTGATGTCGCATTTGCCCCTCGACAAATCCGCAATACACCACCATTGGATTTAATAAATGATTAGACATTTGCTTTGTCAGCGATAAACAATCAATGACATATTAATTTACCTAAAAATCCAATACTTCGACCTGCTACACTCATCCTTGTGCTATGGTTCGACCTGCTTTTGCGAATCGTAGTGCTTCAGCTCACCAACCACAGCAACCATCTAAAAATCAAAAATCTTTCTCATGTCTAAAATTTCAATCTACTTAAATTTCCAGGGCAACACAGAAGAAGCCTTTAATTTTTACAAATCCATTTTCGGAGGAGAATTCGAAGGCGGTATCATGCGCAATCGTGATGTCCCTCCAATGCCGGGAATGCCCGAAATTCCTGAAAAGGAAAAAAATATGGTGATGCATGTTGCGCTACCCATACTCGGCGGCGTATTTATCATGGGCACGGATATGCTCGAATCCATGGGTCACAAATTAATTGTGGGCAACAATACGACGATAAATCTCGAACCCGATACAAAAGAAGAAGTGGATCGTCTTTATGCAGCTCTATCCCAAGGCGGCAGTCAGGGCATGGCGCCATCAGATCAATTCTGGGGTGCATATTGGGGCGTGTGCCTTGACCGGTTTGGGATCAGGTGGATGTTTAACTATACGTACCCGAAGTAATCGGGTCATCGAGTGATCGAGTGATCTGGTGATCGAGTGATATTAAAATCTGAGATAGACCTATTTAATCACTTTATAAATGGTGTAATTAGGGATGTGAGAGCCTGTTAAACTAGATGATCACTTGATCACTCGATCACCAGATCACTCGATCACTACATCTATTTAGGCGAAGCAGGTCTCTTCGGCATCTTCAGACTATCAGCAGGGAAATGTGCCTTCAGCGTATCCATCTGTGCAGTCGCCCAATCAATGATCAATTTTCTTTCTGCGTCAGTAATCTTTGCTTCAGGATGCAAACCTAACCAGGTATAGGATGGAAGTGGCATTTCCTTTTCCTTCACATTCTCAATGATGTCCTCAAATTTTTTATTCTGAAATGCGATTCTGCGTGAAGTGAACGTTGAAAAATTTAATTTTTGTTTGCCCTCACTTACATGATTAGCGAGCCACCAGGCTACAGGTTGAATATTGACATACCAGGGATAATCTGTTTTATTGGTGTGACAGTTATTACATGCTTTTACAAATATTGTATCCACATCCGCCGGCACAGTATATTTCGTTCTAATGTCATATTTCCGGTCATCAGACAAGTTTTTCGCTGGGTGGAAAAACTGGATGGCGATGAAAATGATGATGAGGCCTATTAAGATCTTACGGATCATGCGATTCAATGTTTTGTAAAGGAGGTAATACAATGTGTAAGAATAGGAATTGGTTTTAACATATTGAAATTATTCTGTCTATGGTTCCTGAAAAAGGCAATTCCCATCCGGCCCTGTCATTTTTGCAGTTCCATATTTTGACCTAACTATTTAATTTTGAATAGTTTAGCAACTATTAAGGGATGTTATTTGGCTATTTAACCTATAGATGCTATGTTTGCAGTCCGATTTTTGAAAAGGGAGTATAGCTCAGCTGGTTCAGAGCATCTGCCTTACAAGCAGAGGGTCCGCGGTTCGAACCCGTGTACTCCCACGAAGGTCACTATTCTGTGGCCTTTTTTTATTCCATAAAACCAATTTCAAAATCTTAGCTCAGCAAGTTCAGAGCATCCCGCGATTTCCGCGGGAGGGTCTAAGGCCTGTCCCGCTTTTTAGCGGGATTCGAACCCGTGTACTCCCACCCAATGATGACGGGGCCTTTAGCCCCGTTTGTCGCTGGAAAAGTATATTCTAAAAGCAATATCAGCACTAAATACTTTCAGCCCACTTCAAGACAGCACCATCCTTATCAGACTCCATAAATGCATTTGATTGTTCAAATTGCAGGCGCAATTTATCCAGGCTTACAGGGTCAAGCGAATGACTATATGCATGAGCCCTATTCATCATATTTACATACACTGAAGGGTCCTGGTTTCTGCTCGTTCTGCGCAATGCAAGGATATAATCTTCACGAAAAACGGTGGGGATGATAATTTTAGTGACACCTGAATTTACGAATTCGGCATTCATCATGATTCTTGCGATTCGACCATTTCCATCTTCGAACGGATGAATCTCGCTGATCATGAACATCATGAATAAAGCTCGTGCTATCGGATCCTGCAGTGACTGGTATGTTAAAAATCCCATCTTCAAAGTGCCTGCAACAAACTTCGGCTCTACAAATACTGAATTTCCAAACCGATTCGGTTGAAGTTTGAATGCTCCAGGATTTTTATCGGGCCGACCAGCCAGTAGCGTAGCGTGTCTTTGTCGTAAAAGATCAATCAACTCTTCCCCTGTTTTGGGAATCACCTGGATTTGTTTTCGGTCAGCGCAAATTTTAAATGTGCCTTTGATATCATGCGTATCTCCTGACCTGAGCGGAATCACCGCATCATTATAGATTATATCCAGAGCTTCATCTACAAGAAAGGTTGTGCCTTCAATGTAATTTGAAAAATAGGCTTCATAAAATGCAAAATTGGAGAACATTTCTTTGGTGATCGTCTTCTCTGGATAATTTGCAAAAGTTCTGGATCTTAATTCGGCTGCTAAATTGTTGAGTAATTCAATTCGTCCACTGTCATATGGCTCACCCTTCACATGTGCAGCAGCTATCGGGGATTTAAGAATGTGCGAAGGGCTTGTCGTAAGAAGTGACCCGATAATTTTATTCAAACGCTCAAACTGTTCTTGCATTCCAAGAGTTTTGGCCACAGTTCTGGCTTTATCTCTAAATTGATTTAAGGCTTCTTCTCCACGAGTATTCAGGATATCTAACATTCTCCTTTCAATTATCTCCTGTTCAACATTTCGTTTTTCCCCATCAATCATTCTGCTTACAGCCAGGTTTTCGAGACAGGCACGTTCAAATGAAGACACAAAGAGTTTGTCATAGTATACTGTGTCACTTTCGAGATGATCATGTCCTTCTGTGATCCTGATGTTAACTCCCGGCCATTTATAAACTCTTCGAGTCGTGCCAGTCATGTAGACATTTCCTCCCGGTGAGATTCTGTGTTCCAGAGCTGTTCGATGGGAAACCAGATTACCAGGGAATAGATTAGACAGAAGATGCCACAAATTTCTTCGGACTATCTGTGATGTTTCATCTGCCATGTTCGAGGTATATACACGGGGAATTAAGGGACGTAGTACTCCCTTTTCGACCCATCTATTGATTCTCCTTGACTGGACAGGATCTGATGAAGCAAAGACTATTTCCGGTAAGTCTATCATGGTAAATATTTGCGCATAAAACAAGTTTTGATCACAAATATGGTAAATATTTGCGCATAAAACAAGTTTGTTGTTAATATATTGCGCTTAAACACAATTTATGTGGAAATTCCAACCTCCCCGCAAAGATTAAAGACTGTGGCTTAAAGTACGGAACGTCGGAGTCCGCGGCCTGTCCTGCTTATGAACAGGATCTGAACTAGTATGCCAACAAGACAAAGGTCACAACTAAACTCTCTCAACCCATGTCGCCGAAGGAAGCATGTCTAAACCATCTAAACACTTCGTCCATTGCTAAATCATCCATCCCACGACAGATCACTTCCTACGAAGCTCCTCAATCAACTTCAGTATCTCCCCTCGATTCTTAGCACTCGTGATAAACGTAGGCAACCTGCTAAACATTAAACTGTTCTTACTTCCCTTGTTTTCAATTCCCCTTTCGCGGAGTTTGGCTCTGACATATTGCTCAAGCAGTTTCAGGTGATTATAATTAAATGCCCAGAATAATTCCTGCCCAAATTCCTTTTGTAACCACAATGGTAAGCCAAATTTCGAATCACACATCAGTCCGTGATTCATATAATGATGTGAAAGCGTGGCTTCATATTCGCATTTATCACCGCAATGCGAACATTTCATTTTTAGTTTAGGCCATTGTCCATCCACTTCAGTGCGTCGGGACATTGGCTGATGACATTCTCTGCATTTCACCGAAACATATGCTGTTATACTTCCGTACCACTGACCTGGCAATTCTACATGAAAACATTTGCTACATGTCAATCGCCAAATATCATTGTGTGGAAGCACCTGTGCCTTTCCATCACACTTTGGACAATGCACGATGAAATGTGTGGCGAGTTCGTAAAGACTTACACCCGGATCTGCAAACCGATCATCTGGATTCAAAATTCTGTTCCTTTTTCGATTTTTGAAAATGTTCTATTGTCTACCTGGTAGACGCCGGAAATATATCCAATCCGGCCTGCCTCTTTATCCTCATTGTCTTCAGCAGGTTTGGCCGGGAAATAGGGGAAATGAAAATGAATCGCCATATGATTTTTATCGTCAACTTCGAATTCTACCATTTGATCCGGCTCCAGATAAAATGGACCGGATATATTTTTTTCTGCCCATTGTGATGCGGCTCTAAATGCATCAGCACGATATGTTTCCGACCGGCCTGATTTCACATTGATAGTCCATGGAGACAATAGTTGATCCGGCTTTATTTTGGGCGTCCAGTCAAAATAAAGGGAAACAATTTTATGGCGTTCATGATAGCTGTCCACTCTGTCCCAGTATCCTTTGGGTATGATGTCTTTGAATTCACGATGATAAGCGCTATCCTCCATAAATTCTATCCAGATGCTGGTCTGATTGTGATCAGGCATTTCATCAAGTGTTGATATTATTTGCTGCAGGTACTTTCCTCTGTTTTCAGCTGAGGGATTAGCATAAACCAAAAAATAAGCTGCATCGTCAATAACACATACTGAAGTGAATGTTGCTCCATGCTTTATTAATTCCGCTAATAATTGCCGGCTCTCTGCCGTTTCCCGCTTGCTGTGCTCAAAGGCACTTTGAACTTCAATGGTCGTCAAACCCAGATCTTCTTTGTCCTTAAACCACATCAAAACAAACTGAACTTCCGGATCATCCTTGGCAGCGACGACAGAAGTTATTTTTTTAAGAATTAAATTCTTGGGCTGGAGATCGTGCCGATTGTTTATGACCTCAAAATGATCAGGGAAATGTTGATTTAGCCACGAATCAAGATTGTCTTTCTTTTCTTTTTTTCCAAAGCAACTAAAGATGGATAAAAGCAGAGCAAGGATGGAGCAGGATTTAAGGAGAATATTTGTCAATGGATTCTTTTTATAAATCTAAGAGAATAGGTTTATAAAGGGATAAAAAGGTTATAAGGGTTATGAGGGTTATTGGGGTTATAATGTCAATGGCCTACGGACTCGTCCGCTGTGCGTTTTCCCTAAGGAACTTGACACACTTTTCTGAATACTCCCTGAGACTCCCGTTTATAACCTTTATAACCCTAATAACCTTTATAACCCTAATAACCTTTATAACCCCAATAACCCTCATAACCTTTTATAACCCTCATAACCTTCATAACCCTTTATGAAAGCTCTTCGTTAAAAGGAAAATATGTAAATTTGTCTTCATATATTAAAAGACGAAATGAAAGTAACCGAAGAACTGATAGATAAAATCCTCGAACAGGGCGAAAATGGCTCCCTGGACCCAACGCCTTATATGGATAGCCTCCAATACCTGATCATGGAGGATGATGAAGTGGATCTGACAGAAGAAGACCATGCCTACCTGATCTTTCTGGGCACGATCTGCATGGAAAGCCTTACACGGACCGGCTTATACAAGGAAATAGAAGATGAAGAATATCTCTATGACCTCGAAGATGCCAATTGGGATGCCCTTGAAAAAGCCGATGGTGAGCTCGATGCTTTCATCAGTTCGATCTCAGAGGACTATCCTGAAATGGATCTGCTCGACTTTGTGGCCTTCTCGATCCTGCCTGTTGATGACGAAGATGATGATGAGGACGACGAGCCGGTGATGAGCAGTGAGGACGGACAGTTGCTGGGCTTCATGAGGCTGAAGGCGATGCTGGATGCTATTTTGCTGCCGAAGGTGTAGGAATCTCCAATACTAATAGTTAAGTTTCGACTGGCTTTTCAAGAAGTCAGATAGTCATTCTCATACTTCAGGTTTGGGGATGTTATATATCGTTTATAAGTAATACAAAAATTGTAAAAAATTTGGTTGGTAAAAAAATAGTTTTAACTTAGGAAAATATTAGAGTTCAACAAGTCAGGATTGAAAGATCATAATGCAATGATTTTACCAATCAAAATCAGATTCTTTTTTTAACGGATACATTTTATTAAGCGCCGACACCATAGTTTTTAAGTTTTTCAAGAATCTAAAATTGATTGCTCCCAAATAATTTTCCTTCTGATTCAACATCAGAGGTAATGGCTTTGCTATGGATTTAATTGAAAATCTATTAAAAGTAAAATAAAATGAAAGTAAGAGAATGGATTTGTGTTATTGTTCTGATAGTTTGCTTTAACGCTTGCCTTCAAACTGCGCAGCCGGAAAATATGAAAGAGCCTCTTTTAAATGAAGTAGAAAATGGCTATTTGCCCGCAATTGAGTCTGATCGAATGAATGTAAAAGATTATGTCCATTGGGTTCAGGATAATAGGAATGGGTTCAGAAAAGATTTGGATTTAGGGGTATTTACATTTTCGGCCCAATTTAAACCATATGAATATATAATCTGCTTAGAAGAACATGCAGAAGAAATAGCAGACTCATTGATGATCCGGAAAATACAAGAGCTAAATGGAATGCAGTATTATGATCTGAGGATAAAATTAAATGGATCAAATGGAGAATTGCTTAAACATAACCTGAGCTCAGAACAGGAGTATTCCAATCGGGTAAGTTATTTCTCGTTTGAGATGCAAAATGATATTCATCTGGTCGAAGGGACAGACACATTGACTTGTGCACTTTATCATTTTGAACGAACTTTTGATGTATCACCCACCAGTACAATTTTATTGGGCTTTCCGGTTAGTAATAAAAATAGTTCTGAGATTAAGACCTTGTTGGTTTATGACCGGACATTTAATAATGGATTGATGAAGTTTACTTTTAGTAAAAAAGATTTAATGCATTTGCCAAAGCTTAAGACCATATGAAATGGAAGAATAAATACGGTTTCCAGAGAAGTGTGAGAACTCGAAAAAATTTGGCACTTTTCCTGGTTTTTACAATTTTATTTCAGGTCATCATTCCACCAAATGCTTTTGCACTGACAGGTGGACCAAGTCAGCCTGAAGTTCAAAGTTTTGAACCTGTCGGAACATCAGAGATGGTAGACCCGTTCACAGGCGACTTTAAATACAATATTCCATTGATGGATATTGATGGATACCCAATCAACATTGCTTACCAGGCCGGAATTACAATGGATCAGGAAGCCAGTTGGGTGGGATTAGGATGGAATATAAATCCGGGTGTTATCAACAGAGCTATGCGGGGGATCCCGGATGACTTTAAGGGAGATGAAGTCGTGAAAGAATTGAGTATGAAGCCGAATAGGACCTATGGATTAAATACAGGTGTTGGCCTTGAATTATTTGGCTCAGGTAAATTTAAACTAGGCATTAATTATTCGATTGGAGTTAGATACAATAATTATAACGGTGTTGCTATTGAGCAGGGACTTAATCTGGCATTAAGTGCGGGGAAAGGAGGCTCAAGTCCTTTGAACGGAAGCTTAGGTATTACCTCAAGCAGTGATGATGGCTTGAGTTTAAATCCTTCAATTGGATTTAGCGCCAAATTGGCAAGTACTGAAAGAACGCAAACTCAGTTAGGTGTTTCTGTAGGATGTGGTTTTAATAACCGGGCTGGCCTGAAAACACTTTCTGTTAATGCGAATGTGAGTACTTCTGCATCAATAAAAGAGGGGAGGCAACTGAGTAAAAATAAAGGTGATGAGGCAACACATGATCAGGGGGCTAGCATCAGTCAGGGAGCTAGCGGTTCGTTTGATTTCGGAATGCCTACGTATACACCTCAAGGCGGGCCTGCTATGCAGAATTTTTCCATTACCGGCAATTTCAAACTAGGATTGGAAATGTATGGAACCCACCCAAATTTTACCATTGGAGGATATTATTCAGCACAAAAGCTTGCAGAAAATACGATTGTCAATCCAGCCTATGGCTATTTAAATGCAGATGACGGATCAAAATATGACAACTCACTTTTAGATTTTAATCGCGAAAAAGATGGTGCATTTTCGCCTAATACGCCAGGTTTACCATTGACTAATTTCACGTATGATATTTATTCTGTTTCAGGACAGGGTGTGGGAGGAAGTTATCGTCCTTTTAGAGGGGACATGGGACATGTCTTTGATCCATCCACGAATATGACAAGTGATGGAATTTCGGCTGGCTTTGAATTAGGACTGGGTAACCTTACGCATTTTGGAATTGATTTAGCGGTTACAGATGTAAATACGAGGACAGGAAGATGGAGCAATGATAATCCTGCTGCTTCATATCTGACGCATAAGGAGTCGACTGGTAATCCGTTGTATGAGAAATACTATTTTAAAGAAGCAAATGAAAAATCGGTTGACGCGGATCCCACTTTCTTTGATAAGGCAGGTGGATCAAATACAAGAAGCGTATTGCTAAATCAGCTTTCAAAATTTCACACGATTGGTGATCATTATTTTGCGCAAGGTGTTGCCATAGCTCCCGACAATTATCGCAAGCAAAGAGAGAGACGAAACCAACCATTAACCATGGTCACAAGAGGAGATCTGGATAGTTTTGGACTTGAAGTAAAGCCAAAATTGAACAGAATGGGAACGACGTCAACCCAAACAAAACCACATCACATTGCGGAGATTACCACGTTGAGAACTGATGGAGCACGATATGTTTATGGAATCGCTGCCTATAATAAAAAACAGGAAGAAGTAACATTTGCAATTGGAAATACTTTAGGAAATGCCCAAACAGGAAGAAGCGGTTCTTCTTATGCTGAGTCAGGATTGATTACATATCAGGCAGGAGATAATTCTACAAACAATTCACTGGGAATTGATAGATACTATTCCAATACGATCATGCCAGCTTACGCCCATTCTTATCTTCTTACCGCAATCCTGTCACCGGACTATGTTGATAGTGAAAATAATGGAACATCTACAAAAGGTCCAAGTGATGGCGATATCGGCAATTTTACGGTGTTTAACTATGATACGCTCATTCCAAAATACAATTGGAGAGTCCCTGTGGGGAAGGATAAAGCGACTATCAATGAAGGTTTGAAATCGGATCTAACGGATGATAAAGCCAGTTATATATATGGGGAAAAGGAATTATGGTATCTGACCTCTATTGAAACAAAAAACTACGTCGCCATTTTTACACTGGAAAAAAGAAAAGATGGTTATGGAGTTGTAAATAAAAATGGAGAACGGGCGGACACAGTGCCAATGAAGTTATTGCGTAAAATAAGTTTATATACGAAGCCTGAGATCAATAATAGTAAATTGACAGGAAAAACACCGGTTCCAATCAAAGAAGTCCATTTTGAATATAATTATTCTTTGTGCGCGAATGTACCAAACAGTATAAATTCTGGAAGTGGCACAGATGATGGAAAATTGACATTAACGAAAATATATTTTACATATCAAAATTCAAATAAAGCCAGGTTAAGTCCATACCAATTTTACTATACAGGGTATGATATCGCCACTAAACAATATGCATCCAGATATAACCCTGATTATAATTTAAAAGGTTGTGACCGATGGGGATATTATAAACCGAATGAGATTGAATTGAATGATGCACCCACATCAACGAAAATTTCAAACGGAGAATTTCCTTATGCGAGACAAGATAAAATAGCTGCAGATTCATTTTCCCGGGTATGGAATCTGGATAGAATCTCATTGCCATCGGGTGGTATGATCAATGTAGAGTATGAATCTGATGATTATGCCTTTGTCCAGAATAAACCTGCCGGACAAATGTTCAAAATCGTGAATGTAGCACATGATACATTAAGTAAGACTATACTTGCTACAGGCAAGCCTGATACGATTGCAGGTAACGGAACTATCCTTTTTTTCAAACCGCATGAGGGAATAATTGATCCTGAAAAGTATTTCGATGGGATAAATCCGATGTATTTCAGGTTTTTAGTCGATATAAAGGGAGGTAAATATGAATATGTTTCAGGTTACTCTCAGATCGCACATTATGGATATGAGAGTAGCAGTAATCTATTGTGGGTAGAATTACAAACTGTAGGACTAAATGATAATGGTGGAACAATAGTCAATCCAATCGTAAAAGCGGCCATCCAATTCGGCAGATTAAATATGCCTCGTGTTGTCTGGGATGCTTCCGATATGGA
>JBDUAU010000228.1:0-4344 GCA_040004485.1 Saprospiraceae bacterium | reverse complement strand
AAATCTCTTAACCTGTTTTCCAAATTCACTTTTGCTTCAGGCCATTCATTCTCTAAGATGCTGAAATAAGCTGAGCTTCTGTAGGATCCATCATCTTTCAACATGTGTTCGCGGAAGATACCTTCGTATACACCTCCGATTTTTTCAATAGCCTTCCGGGATCGAATATTATTGTGTTGTGTTTTTAACTGGACGCGATGAGTATGTAAGGACTCAAAACAATAAGTAAGCAGCCTCAACTTACAATCGATATTAACAGCGGAAGCCCAATATTCAGGAAGTAACCAGGTGCCACCGATTTCCAGTCTTTTGTCATAGCGTACGATATCCATCAAACGTGTGGACCCGATTATTTTTTGAGTGGGTTTGTGGAAAATAACAAATGGATAGTCATGGCCTTTATCCCTTGAAGAAAGAATGGCGTTGTATATTTTTTCAAAGGTTTCTTTTTTTGACCAATCACCCGGATAAAATTCCCAGATTCGTTTATCTGAGGCAGCATCCAGCAATTCAGCAAAATGTTTTCGTTCCAATGGCAGGAGATCAATTACTTTGCCGATCAAAACTGTTGGATGTGGGATCCAATTTTCCTCCATAAATTAAAATTTATCTGACTACATTTTCAATTGAAATTCTTAAAACCAAATGTAACGGAAAGTTGATAGATGTGGAAAACGAAATGGATGTAGAAAATCTCTTTTGATTATTGATCCAGCAGAGATTCATACATCATGGCATAAGTAGGAGAAGGCAGGCCATTCATGACGGCTTGCCTGATGACATAGCCGGTCAGTGATTCAAGTTCAGTAGATCTTCCTTTTTTAAAATCGCTATGCATGGAGGAAGTTGAATCAGCAGGCAATCCGGTCATCCTTTCAATTGTGATCCGGTAAATATCAGCAGGCAGGATTATTCCTTTTACATCAGCAACAGATTGTAATTCTGAAAGCAATAATCGTAGTAATTCTTTTTTATCTGTATCCGCTACAATATCACCGATACTGCAATCCAGATATGAGGTCAAGGTAGCGATAGGCGAGATGAACGAAAATTTTTCCCATATCACCTGTTCGATATTAGGAGTTAGCGTTGCCTCAATTCCTGCGTCTTTGAAAACGGATAGGATATTGTTTAAACGCGGATCATCATTTCCTGAAGAACCAAAAAATAGTTTACTGATATTGCCTGTTTCCATCACAATGCCGGGTTCGGTCAACCTTGCCACTAAATAAACACAACCATCGAGAACGAGATTATTTGGGAAAATGGCTGAAATGAATTCGCGACTGTCAACACCATTCAGAAGTGGAAGAATAATAGTCTGTACATTGACACAGGGACTACATTCGATTATATTCTCCGCAAGGTCATATCTTTTCGTGCAACAGATCAGGAGATCGACCTTACCTATCAGGCTAGCATCTGACGTCGTTAGCTTAGGATGTGCTGTGAAATTTCCTTTTACGGTCAGGACCTGGAGGCCATTTTGCCTGATTGCTTTTTCATTTTCTCCTCTGGAGAGAAAGATGATTTCTACATCTTTGGAATCAAGGTAATGCCTGGCAAGTAATCCTCCAAAAAACCCGCCTAAGCCACCGATCCCGGATATTGCTATTTTCATGTAGGAGTATTTGCTTTTAGTAGACCTCACAAAAGTATGTGAATATGGGATGCCGGGAGGGTGTAAATCCGACATAATGAAGGGCCGAAACTTAGGAGGTAAATAGCCAGGAAGTGCCCAGGAGCGACTAAACGCAAAATCCGATTATATTTGCATCCCTGAAACAAAATTGACTTCGTAGCTCAGTTGGTAGAGCAGATGACTCTTAATCATCGGGTCCAGGGTTCGAGTCCCTGCGAGGTCACTTCATCTTAAAGGGCTTTTAGGGCCCTTTTATTTTTCTTCAACTGGACTTCTCCGATACATTTCCGACACAATCCAAATTATTTGCCGGTCTTTGGTAAAAATTTTCTTGCAATCACCTTTTTTAGAGTGCTATTACAATTTTCTTAATAACTCTCATTTTTTCCCCATAGATGCTTAAAAAATACATCCCTGGTTGGAATTTACTTACATTAATTTTCAGCTCACTGAAAGTCACCCAGTTTGTGTGAAATATTACTGTACCTGCCTCATTAAGTATAGAAACTTGTAATTCTTTTTCTTTCCGGAAGTCTGGACCAATTTGAATAACTACAAAATCACTTGTTGGATTGGGGGAAAGATCGATAAACTGTTGTGGAATTATTGGCGGTTCCTGTACGGCTGAAAGTAACTCACAATCGAGGGAATCACCTTCGCAGAAATACTGAAAGTACACTAAAGGTCCTTTTCTACCGTAATTAATTAATCCATGTTGTTCATAACCAAAGCCTTCAAACAACCGTCCAGGGCTCTCAAATAAATCGCCATTATTCACGAAAATGCCATGAGTATAAAAAGCTCTGGTGGTTAAGCCAAAATAATTTTCTTGTCTAATAGAATCTATTTGGGGAATATTAGGCAGCCATGGTTCGTAAATATTTTCAAGCACACAATCATTTAAAGTATCACCTAACTCCAATGAAAAATCATAAAGTAAATGCTCATTAGTTTGGCACATTGAAATTGTATCACGGAATGGTAACATGTACACTTTTCGTGAAATAGTGTCTTCTCGCATCAATGCATATAGATATGTGTTAAGGATTTCCTTTGGATTTTGAATTGCGGTTGAGTTCACATTTAGCTTTAGAGTATGTTGATATATTTCCTTGTAAGATTTGCCTTGGAGTAGTGTGTCCCCCTGCATTGATAGTGCAAACGCAACCATGATGTGAACAGGAGGCTCTTCGCCAGAAGCCATTTGGGTGTATATCCAATGACGATCATCCTTTAAGAGCTTAAAATAAGGCTGTGCAAATAAATTTGAAAAGGACGACAGAAAAAAAATGATCAAAATATAATGTGATATTCTCATAATAAGCTGGTTAGGATAAGAACAATTAATGCGCTACAATGAATTTTGCAGTCTTGACAATTCGGTTGCCACTGGTAAGTTGAAGGAAGTATGTACCTGATGGCAAGCTCTCTACGGAGTATATATTCGTCGTATTGTTCGATAGGTTGTCCGAATGAAAGAGAACTCGGCCCTGGTTATCTGTAATGGAATAAGTCATTTCCCTCAATAAGTGTGAAAATGAACAGTAAAAACTCAAAAAATCATCGGCAGGGTTAGGATATAGTAATAAATTAATTTCTTCAGATCCAACGTCTTCGGTGTTTACCAACTGGCAACCTGGAACAAGGCATCCATATTGATCTACTTTAAGCAACCAAGCCCTTTGTCCCACGTCGCCGCCACTGATGTCGCGATATTCACCTACCATTACCAGGTTCCCTTCCAAATCCTCTTTTATGTCCTTTAATTCATATACAATATTCAAGCCTTCAAAATTATATCTACGCATCCAAAGGCTATCTCCGTTTTCAGCTACTTTTACTATCCAACCCTGCCACTCCGGGCCAATTGTAAAACTCTGGCCTACTGCAACATATCCTTTTTGGTTGTGGAGTGCAATCATATTCCAAAGGTGCTGGGTAACATCCTGAAATGCCTCAGCTGATGGCCTGAAAAATGTTCTCCAAAGAATATTTTTATTTGTATCCATTTTTACAACACACCATTCCCATACAAAATATTCGCTGGAAGAATTAATTGGGATCGCCTTCCCTTTCGCTGTTCCAAAAACGATTTCCTGGTTTTCATTTACAACTATTCCCCCTAAAGTTCCAAACCAGTCTTCATTTACCGGACTCAAATAGTCCCACTGTTTATTACCGAGACTGTCAAGTTTGGTAAGGACTATTTGCATAATAATATTTCTCCCAACTACATTTTCATTGCTCCCAATACCACCAACCATGAAGCCGCCATCCGGAGTAGTGGTGATCCGGTTCAAAAAGGTTCGATTGACATTGCTGGCAGCCTGCCTGCTAAATTGAGGTTTGCCATTTCGATCCAGTTTAACGACCCAAAGATCTGAATAACCGCCATCATGCCCTACCGTTACACAGACCATTGATTGATCATTCCCATAACTCACCATATCGTGTGGTATTTCCTGTCTATAATTTGGAGAGGCATGAAAATCAGATAGTGTTAAGATGTTACCTTCAGGGTCATACTTTATAAAAAACAACACATTAGTATCTTGCGCATAATTATAGCCGTGGGTCACCAGGTTGCCTTCACTATCAATACTAAGGCTTTGAAACCACGTTTCATATCTATTCAATGTATCCGTGAGCCCTTTTACGATTAATGGATTGCCATCCAGATCAGTCTTGACAAAGAGAGCTCC
>JBDUAU010000512.1:0-14751 GCA_040004485.1 Saprospiraceae bacterium | reverse complement strand
CATCCTAAACGTAATCCCTGGGCTACTGCTCAGCAACCATCCCCAAAAGGAGATTCAACACAATGAGCAGAGAACTCGCTGGCATCAAGGCACCTATTGCATCAGAGCTGGAAGCTTTTGAGAAGCATTTCAGAGAATCTGTGCGTAGCAGGGTTGCTTTGCTTGATAAGATCATGCATTATATTGTCAACCGGAAGGGGAAGCAGATGAGGCCTATTTTTGTGCTTTTATCTGCGCGGATTTGTGGTGAGATCACGCCTAAGACATATACGGCCGCTTCTCTTGTCGAGCTTCTGCATACAGCCACGCTTGTGCATGATGACGTCGTAGATGATGCTCATCAGCGAAGAGGATTGTTCAGCATCAATGCTTTGTGGAAAAATAAAATAGCTGTGCTTGTCGGTGATTATCTTCTGTCGCGCGGCTTGCTTGTTGCGCTGGATATGCGGGCATATGACATTCTTCAAATTGTGTCCAGAGCTGTACGGGACATGAGTGAAGGAGAGTTATTGCAAATTGAAAAAGCAAGACGACTTGACATTACGGAAGAAGTCTATTTTGATATCATCAGTAAAAAGACGGCATCATTGATAGCAGCATCATGTGCTGCCGGTGCTGCGTCTGTCACAGATGATCAGGATACAATTGATAAGTTTTACAAATTTGGAGAAGCGATCGGCATTGCATTTCAGATCAAAGATGATCTGTTTGATTATGGTGATTTGGATATAGGTAAGCCACGTGCTATAGATATTAAGGAGAAGAAAATGACGCTCCCTTTAATTTATACACTGCAAAATGTTGATTCTGCTACACGTAAAAGATTAATTCAGACGGTAGAAAAATACAATACGGATAAAAAACGAGTCAATGAATTAATTCAAATGGTACATACCACAGGTGGTATAAAATATGCTGAGGAAGTGATGGAAAGATATATTCAAAAGGCGAATTCGCTGATACAGGAATTCATTCCGGGGCCTGCTACATCTTCAATGCAAAGTCTCATAGGGTATGTTATAGAAAGGAAGTCTTAAAGTTATATTGAGTCAGAATAATAATTATTCAACATTTCAAAATTTAATTTTCACACATCCAATCTTCTGATCTCCGCACCCAATGCCTGCAATCGTCCATCAATATTTTCATATCCACGATCGATCTGATTGATATTGTGGATCAATGATTTCCCTTGTGCTGACAAGGCTGCAATCAACAATGCTACTCCTGCGCGAATATCCGGCGAACTCATTTCGATGCCTCTCAACGGATATTTTCGTTCGAGACCGATGACGGTGACGCGGTGTGGATCACATAAGATAATCTGTGCGCCCATATCGATGAGCTTGTCAACGAAGAATAGCCTGCTTTCAAACATCTTTTGATGGATCAATACACTTCCCCGTGCTTGTGTGGCTACAACCAGTACAATACTGATGAGGTCGGGCGTGAAGCCGGGCCATGGAGCATCATAGATATTCATGATGGAGCCATCAATAAAAGTCTGGATCTCATACAGATCCTGAGCCGGTACGACAAGGTCATCGTTTTCGATATTGATCACGATACCGAGCCGTTCAAAAATGCGGGGGATGATTCCTAATTCCGGAATGTGACAATCTTTTATCCGGATCGTCGATTGTGTCATGGCGGCAAGACCGATGAACGAACCGATCTCAATCATATCGGGAAGAATACGATGTTTGGCTCCACCCAATTTTTTTACACCGTGTACGATGAGAAGATTTGAGCCTTGTCCTTCGATCTTTGCACCCATAGATGAGAGCAATCGACAGAGTTGTTGCAGATAGGGTTCACATGCTGCATTATAGATTGTTGTTTTTCCTTCGGCCAGCACTGCAGCCATGAGAATATTGGCCGTACCGGTCACGGATATTTCATCCATCAATACATAAGCGCCGTGCAATCCATCTTTTGCTTCTACATAATACTGATCTGCTTTTTCATCATAGACGAACTTAGCTCCGAGATCTGTAAATCCATTGAAGTGAGTATCGAGACGACGACGGCCTATTTTATCTCCACCAGGTTTTGGTAAAAATGCTTTATGAAATCTGGCCAAAAGAGGGCCGATGAGCATGACACTGCCGCGGATTTTTCTGCTATTCGTTTGAAAATTCTCTGACGCGAAATTTTCAAGAGCTACATCATCAGCCTGGAATGTATAATGTCCTTTGCCGATTTGATTTACTTTGACACCAAGTCCCCGGAGCAATTCGATCAGCATCCTGATGTCGATGATGTCCGGAATATTAGTGATCTCCACGACCTCTGTCGTGAGTAAAACGGCGCTTAAAATCTGGAGGGCTTCATTTTTTGCTCCTTGCGGAATGAGATCACCGGATAATGATTTACCACCTATAACTTCGAAAGCCTGAGATTGACTCATTTGTAAATTTCCATATATGTGCGGATAAATTTAGTCAAATATGTGAAGGGCAATTTATGGAACCCCTAATTTGACAATTTCAGTTTTCAAAAAAAAGCTGCCTTTGAAATCAGAGGCAGCTTACTAAGTGCTAGAATATCTGAAATGGGATCAGAGGGGAGATGAATTCATTCATGGATCTCCGTAAATATTTTTGAATCAAAATCTATGGAATAGCCAGACCGATTACATTACGGTCCAATTTTCCTTTATAGGTAACTTTAGCTGAAAGCAAATTGATTTCCCATAACCTGTAGGTATCGGTGATGAGATTGTCACCGGTTGTTACACTGGGGCATGCGTATAGGGATACCGGAGATAAATGGGATGTCAGCCATCTGATGCGGTAGACAATTAAAAAAAGCTGTCGATGACGATCACCGACAGCTTTTTCTAATAAAAATATTGATTTATACTTCTAAATATCCTTATGGAATGGCAATCCCAATGACATTTCTGTCCAATAGGCCTTTGTATGTAGCTCTTCCGGTTGTTAAGTTGATTTCATAAACCCGGAATGCATCAGATGCCAGATTATCACCACTGCTCAAACCGCCTGCCAGTACATGTCCGTATAACACTGCATATCCGGTTGGATTTTGGTTAGGGCTGATAATACTAGAATTCGTTGCACTGCCAATGTCGAATCCACCTTCTCCCGATATGACTAATCCAAGGGATCCAATCATAGTCACCAATCCGTCATTTGGAGGATCCTGTCTATATAACACGCCACGTGCAACATCAATGTCATATAACGGAAATGTTCTGCCAGCGGAAGCTGTCCTTGAATAAGCTATAGCATTGATCGCTGCGCCTACAGGATTTATATCTGCATCAACTGCTGCTACTGATCCGAAATCAGGATCTACCCGAAGATTCTGTCCCTGATCTGTGACAATGCGGATCTGATCAGTGTAGGGATCAAAATCGAAACCTACTGAAGAACCCTTTATAGTTGGTTCAAGTGTTTTTCCGATAGGTTTTACCTGTCCTCCATCCATACTGATGATATATATTCTGCTTGAATCAGAGACACCATAAAGATTGCCATTTGAAGGCCTGAAATCAATAGCCAGCATATGCTCTGTAGGGCCTAATCCAATAAGAGGTGTTACAGAGACAAGTTGAGCCGGTGGACCTGCTTTATATCTCAGGAGATCATTTCTATCACTAAGCGCGAAAAAGTTGACGGTTTTACCGGTTCCTATTGTTGTGAATCCACGCTCGTCTAACTGACCATCCTGGGGTGTAATATTTTCATCTTTGGAGCATCCTGTTGATAACAGGATCATAATCAGGAATGTAAATCCTAAGCTCAATAACTGATATGAACGTTTCATATTTAGAAGTTTATTTGGTTACAAGTCAATTCCGGGGTGCGGACGTTAATTATTATTATACTAACTAACTTCTTGAGGGATTCAACTCTTTTACAAGAGCAGTAACAAAGGGCGGGATGTCAAAAAAATATCATTGAACAGGGTATCAAAATAACTTTTTGAGCTCTGTATTAACGATTAACAAAATTTGCGTTTATTTCTGAGCTAAACATCAGTGTTTTACCTGAATTATTATTTCGGGTTTTTCGGGATTGGGCAAATTCAATGGACTTAAATTTATTAATTCCATTTTGTATTTCTAAAAATGAATGACTTTTTCAATAAAAAAAGGGGCCCAATGGTATACATTGGACCCCTAAAGGTTATTTCCAGGTTTATCACCAGGAAATCAGGTTGGTTCTATTCTTCTACAACTTCAAACTGGATGGTGGTATGCACCTCCGGATGGAAGTTGATGTTTGCTGTGTATGTTCCGAGCACTTTAACTTCTTCAGGCAATTCGATTTTCTTACGGATGACATCGATACCCATTTGGTCTTTCAGTGCCTGCATGATCTGAACGCTGGTGACACTTCCAAAGATTTTGCCGGTTGTGCCGGCTTTTGCACCGATACGAAGGGTCTGGCCTTCAAGTTTGGAAGCAAGCACTTTAAAGTCATTAATCCTGTCGGTTTCATGAGCAGCTTCTTCGGAACGTAGTTTTTCGAGCTTGGCTTTGTTGGTGGCATTAGCGACCAGAGCCATTTTTGAAGGAATCAGATAATTCCTTGCAAAGCCTGGTTTTACATTGACGAGCTCATGGCGTTCGCCGAGCGTGTCTATATCTTTTAATAATATGATTTCCATGATAGTAGGTCGAGAATTGGATGAAGAATTACTTCAATAAGTCAGTGACGAAAGGTAGCATAGCCAGGTGACGTGCACGTTTGATAGCTTCAGAAACCTTACGTTGGTATTTGAGTGAATTGCCGGTGATACGACGTGGAAGGATTTTTCCCTGTTCATTGAGGAATTGAGCGAGGAAATCGGGATCCTTATAATCTATATGACGAATACCGAATTTTTTGAAGCGGCAATATTTCTTGCGTTGCTTACCGATATTCGGATTGCTGAGAAACTTAATATCTTCCTGTGATGCCATTTTATATTATAATTATGACGGTAGAGAAATTGGGATAATGACTATTCTTCTTCTTGTTCAGGAGCATCCGGAACAAGGACTTCAACTGCCTTCACTGCAGGAGTAGGTATTGATGTAGGCATAGGCACGCTATCCTGCTTCTTCCTTCTCATGCGTTGAGTTTTCTTGATCAGTCCGTTGCGTTTGTCCTCATTGTACTTCACACCGAATTTATCAAGTGCGATGGAGAGAAAACGCATGATACGTTCGTCACGTCGTAGAGCAAGCTCGAGAGGGGAGATGGCTTCGCCATTTTCTGCTTCGAACTCGATAGTGTAGTAAATACCTGAGTTGCGTTTGTTTAATGGGTAGGCTAGTTGTTTGAGGCCCAGATCGTCAACATGAACGATTTTGCAACCTAGTTTTTTGACTTGATCCTCGTATGTCTGTCTGACGATTTGAATTTCCTCATGAGACAAAACGGGATCGACAATGAATGTTAATTCATAATGCCGCATGGCGTTTGCTTGGTTTTGTAGCCTGCACACTCCCGGGGGCTGCAAGCGCGATTTATAATACAGATAATGTCAAAAGGGGCGGCAAAGATAGAAAAAAGGCTGAGGCGGAGGGTAAGGCGGAGGAAATATTTTTGAAGGTTAGGGAAAAGTCAACTTTATGACAAAGGAAAGACCTCCATTAACCTGACCAAAGCCTTGGCCTTAATTTTCTCCTTAACCTTTCACAATCAACCTCTTATGCTTGCCAAAGGCATCGATCTGTCGATATCTCCGGCTAAAACAGGTGACTGCTGATTACCGGAATATTTGCGAACCTGGGCATAGACATAGGTGTAGAGTTCATCCAGGGTCACTATTCTGTCTCCGCTTGTATCTGCCTCCCCCTTAAGGCCCTGGATGAGGTAATAGCTAAAGATACCCTGTCTCAACCCCTGCGATTCAAGAGAATATTCCTCGCTTTTGCTGGAAAGAAGGAATGCTGTACCGCCTCCGCTGGCAGAAAGTTTTTTATAGAACAGGTCCACGGATTCAAACATAGGGGTTTTGGCCGCCAGCAATGACCCTGAATAACAGGCATCAGCAATGACAAGTTTTTGGCGGGCCTGGCAAGAGCGTAACCTGTTTTTAATATCCTCATATTGGACCTTATGGCTGTACCCATCACTATTTGTAGGTACATAAAATCCCTGGAGGCCGTGCCCGGCAAGATAGACCAGCACTTCGTCCTCAGGACCTGCCATAGCAATGATGTCGTCAAGGCTCTTGTAGATATTTTCTGCTATAGCGCTTTCATCAATAAGGATCCTGATATGATCATCAGGGACTGCCCCTCCTTCGGGGCTGCGGAGGAATGCATAAACTCTATAGGCATCATCATCTGTATATTTCAGAGACTCAAAAAACTCATACCGCGAGGCACCCACAATCAATGCATAAATATTGGCTCCTTCCGCATATGATTTTTTAGAAGCTTTTGCTACATCGACGTACTTGCCTTCTTTCCACTCTCCCGTCAGGTTGAGACCATTGGCATATGTATACTTCCCCTTGCCATCAGGTCTGCCATTCCTCCATTGCCCTTTATAAAGATCTCCATTTACAAACTTGCATTCACCCTCACCTTCAGGAAATCCATTGGAGAAAAGACCGGTGTACACTGAACCGTCATCAAATATGAGGTGACCTTTCCCTGATCCACAAGGCACTATATTACAATCCGGGATATAATCAGAGGGTTCGTTTGTGGTGGTGAGACTAATGGTTTGGAGAAATCCTTTCTCTGACCATTCACCAGATTGAACACTTCCATCAGATGAAACATACCTGCCTTCGCCTACAGGCTGACCATTGACCCAGTCTCCTTCGAAATATTCACCCCGGGCATCTACAACCTTAATTCTCCCATTGAGTTGGTTGTTGTAAAACGTACCCTGGTAGCTAAAACCATCTCTTGTTTTGAGGACACCATCACCTTCGCGTTTATTTGATGCCCAATGGCCTGTATATCGATCACCATTACTATAAGACAGGGTGCCTGTTCCACTGAGTCTTCCATAAGCCATCTGACCTTCGTAGATAGCCCCATTTTGAAATCGGAATTTGCCAGCGCCGGTGTAACAATTACCAGAGAGACATTGAGTGAAACCAACTTGTAGAGAAATGCAAACGGAGATGAGCAAGAGACCTGTTCGTAACATATTGGCTGAGTTAGTAAGCTAAAATGAAATCAGAAGTACAGGTCGTGAATACGTAAGGATTGAAGGGAAATTATTGATTTATGAGATAAAACTTATTTTTGCATCCGAATAGTATATAAAACGCTTATGAAAAATTTTCAATTCGCTTATTTCTCTTTGTTTCTTTTTGTGGCATGCCTTTCGTGCAAAACCACTCCGGTAGCTGTAGGTGATACATTTGGAGCGGGTGTTTCAAAACCTAATGAGGTTGTTGAATTTGCAGATGTCATCAAAAAGCTTGAAACGAATGACTCAGTCAATGTCGTCATGAAAGCCAAAGTAAGTGAAGTATGCCAGGCAAAAGGTTGCTGGATGAATCTTGTTGATCCGGCTACTGCCTCTAATGAAAAACTCATGGTCAAGTTTAAAGATTATGCATTCTTCGTACCAAAGGATATCGCAGGCCGTGAAGTGATGGTGGAAGGAAAGGCGTATATAGAAGAAACCTCGGTAGAAGAGCTTCGTCACTATGCGGAAGATGCAGGTAAGAGTGCAGAAGACATCGCCAAAATCACAGAACCTGTGTCAGAGAAGAAATTTATGGCATCGGGCGTGGTGCTATTGAAATAGTGAATAGTGAATAGTGAATAGTGAAAAGTGATGAGTGATGAGTGATGAGTGAAGAGTGAAGAGTGATGAGTGATGAGTGATTCTTCGACTTGCTTTGCTTATACTTTGTACTACAGTTCACCAACAACAGCAACAATTGTGAATAGTGAGTTGTGAGTTGTGAGTTGTGAGTTAAAGTAAAAAATGAGATAGCTAATTTTGTTTGGTGTTCTACTCTAATCCAAGTTTGTCACGGATCAATTGAATGTCCACATATTCACCTACGAGTTCAATAGCTCTTCTTACTTTCCAGGGCGTATTGCGATTGATCTTTACTTCAATCTTGCTGATCTGCAGGACGGATCCGTAAGTATCAAGTTCAGTTCTGATCATTGGGATTTTATGTTTAAGGATGTAATCAATTGAACGGGGTTCCGGAGTACCCTGGCCGGTAAGTACAATTCCTGACAGAGGAGATTTTGTTTTGCGCAGGACCTTCATGATCATATTGATCTTATCAAGTGCCGGTTCGAGCTGACGAACAGCAGCGACGAGGAGAACATTATCAAAAGATTTAAGCTCCTGTGTATCCAGAAGGGAGCCTGCGACAATGTCTTCAACTTTATTATCAAGATTTTCATGATTGTGAGTAGTCAAGCCGGAGATTGAATCTGCGATAGTTCTCATGACCGGATAAGCGAGACTCTTTTCATAAGGAATAATACCAAGGATAGGAATACCGTGAGGAGTGAGCCATTTACTTAAATAATGATGGATCCTGTCCATCTTTTCCGGAATCACTTTATTGACGATAACGCCAAGGATATGGACACCTTCTTCACGAAACAGTGCAAGATTCATGTTGAGTGCATCGATCGTGCTCCCGATTCCACCTTCCACCACCATGATCACAGGTGCATTGACCAGCTTAGCTACATGAGCATTGGACATGCCGACGATACTCCCTACACCCGGGTGACCGGTACCTTCGAAAATGACAACATCATGAGTCCTGCCGAGTTGATGAGCTGCTGAAAGTATGTCTTCCCTGAAATTAAATTCTCCCGGATTATCCAGGTACCGGGTTGTTGCACCCGGTCCCAGTATGATGGGACTGTGAAGTTCAGGTTCAATATCAAAGTGGATCAGATCGGCAAACAAGACTGTATCCTTATCCACTCTTTGATTCTCCTCAAGTGATTTTTGGCCGACAGGTTTACAATACCCTACCTGGTACTTTTCCCGCATTAATGCTGAAACCAATCCGAGGGTACAGGTTGTCTTGCCTACATGCTGGTTGGAGGCGGCCATGTAAATACTTTTCATTCCTAAATTGATTCAGTCAGCTTATTCATTTTAAGTCCATATCAGATTATCTATTAATCTGACACCTTCCACGCTGACAGCACAACATGCAACGACAAATAGAGAATCTTTTTTAGTTTCAATATCCCCGAGGTTTGTGCCATCAACAATTGAAAAATATTCGGGTTTGAAATCTTTGCCAGTCAGCATCTCTAAAGCCCATTTTTTTATCTGCGGTATAGGTACACCTTCTTCGAAATTTTTCTGCCCTTCGGTTAAGGTCGCATAAATTATGGCGGCATCTATTCTCGCCTGTGGACTTAACCTTAAGTTTCGTGAACTCATGGCCAGGCCATTTGGCTCTCTCAATGTCGGGCACATGATAAGTCTTGAAGGTAAATGCTGATCAGAGATTAATTTTCTTACGATGGCTACCTGTTGAAAATCCTTTTGCCCCATATATAATCTATCAGGTTCTATAATCGTAAGTAACCTGTACATCACTTCAGCAACGCCGGTGAAATGTCCGGGCCTGAATTTTCCTTCCATCACGGATCCCAGAGGTCCTGGATCAAAATCCAAAATCAGGGTTTGGTCAGCAGGATAGATTTCTGCTATCTCTGGAAGGAACAAAACGTCTATGTCATTTTTAAGCAGCAGATGTAAATCATCTTCTATCGGTCTTGGATATTTAAGGAGATCCTGAGGGTCATTAAACTGCCTTGGATTGACAAAAATGGAAACTATCGTGATATCACATTCATCTTTGCTCGCTTCTGTAAGAGACATATGGCCATGGTGCAAAGCACCCATGGTAGGAACGAAGCCAATATGACGTCCTTCATCCTTACGGGCTTTTATCCAGTCCTGCAGATGAGAGACTTTTTTGAATATAATCATGATGACAGGTTGCGATGATCCGATAATTATTTGGGGGCATAAAGATGCAAATCAAATGATTGTGAATGAAGATCATTTGCATTATTGAGAATGTCGATATCAGGAAGTTGAGGGTTATTTTAGGTGTGATCGTACATAAACATAAAGATAAATGGACAGATATGGGTTATAAACTGAACAGTTAGCCGATAAGCCCGTTAATGATTTGAATATGTATTGTCCTGACTATGGAGAAGATGGAAGGGGAGAATGGGGGATACGCCCCTGATTGTCACCGGGACCATTTTCATTAACGGGAAAACCATACTTTTGAATCCCATGTTTTTAAAAGTTGTCAAATCAAAAATTCACAGAGCAGTAGTAACGGAAGCGAATCTCAACTATGTAGGGAGCATTACTATTGATGAAGTCCTGATGGAAGCCAGCGGCCTGATAGAAGGTGAATTCGTCCAGGTGGTGAACAATAATAATGGTGAGCGATTAGAAACCTACGTCATCAAGGGTGAGCGGAATGCCGGACAGATATGTCTCAATGGAGCTGCTGCGAGAAAAGTACAATTGGGTGATATTGTGATCATCATGGCATATGCTTTGATGACGCCTGAAGAAGCTAAAGATTTTAAAGCCATCACCATCTTTCCTGACCATACTAATAAGATCAAGTTGTAGCCTGTGACCATACCGAAGAGCATAAATAAATTGTTACAATTCATCCTCTTCACGGGAATAGGAGTGACGATTTTATTTCTTTTATACCGGAGCCAGAATGCAGCTTATGTGGCCGATTGTGCATTAAAAGGAATTCCAAAAGAAAGTTGCAGTCTTTTTGAAAAACTAAAGACTGATTTTTCAGAAGCAAATTATTGGTGGATCGCAGTGATTGTTTTTGCTTATTTGTTGAGTAATCTGATCAGGGCTCACCGATGGCTGATGTTGATTAAAACACTAGGTAGGAAAGGAAGCATCATCAATGCGTTTTTTACAATCATGGTTGGTTATTTTGCCAATATGGGACTTCCGCGTGTGGGTGAAGTTGTACGTGCGGGACTTTTCGCCCGGTATGAAGGAATCGGAGCGGAGAAAGTGATGGGAACGATCGTAGTCGACCGGATACTGGATCTGCTGAGTTTACTTTTTGCAATCATACTTGTACTTATTCTTCAGGGCCATGTCCTCTATAATTATTTCGATGATAAAATCGGGAATTCTGTCTTTGGAAAAAGCTGGCTGTATATTGTTTTAGCTTTTGGTATTTTAATCCTTTTCCTTGCCTACTGGTACAGGAGCATTATTAAAAGATGGAGCTTGTATCAACGTATTCATCACCTGGTCGAAGGATTTCGGGATGGACTTCGGAGTCTTCGAAGGGTCGAACAACCATGGTTACTTCTTCTGGATACTATAGCTATTTGGCTAATGTATTATTTAATGATGTTTCTGGCATTCAAATCATTTGGACCAACCACCCAACTTGGGGCAATGGCTGGTTTGATGGTTTTTGTTTTTGGCGGTCTTGGTGTTGTATTTCCTTCTCCGGGCGGTATGGGTACATTTCATGTCATGGTGATCTCGGCTTTAGCGATCTACGGTATCCATGGTGATGATGCTTTTTCTTTTGCCAATATTCAGTTTTTTTCAATTCAACTATTTGGCACTCTTCTATTTGGTATCATCGGAATGATAGTGCTTCCAATTTTTAATAAAAAAGATAAACAACATGTCACCTATCATCCCCCCGGCAGGAAGTAAGATATTCGACATCGAAAGGATGAAAACTTTATGTGAAACCTGGCACGAACAGGGCGAAACAATAGTTTTTACAAACGGATGTTTTGACATTCTTCATGCAGGCCATATCAAATATCTGGAAACAGCTGCTCAACTCGGTGATCACCTTATCATCGCTGTGAATAGTGATGAATCTGTGAAAAAACTGAAAGGTGAATCACGCCCGATTAATGTTTTGTCAAGCCGGCTTTACCTGCTTGGCTCTTTGAGTTGTGTTAGTGCCGTATTTCCGTTTACAGAAGAAACACCTTTAGAAGCCATTAACCTGTTAAAGCCGGATGTGCTGGTAAAAGGCGGAGATTATAAGCTTGAAAATATTGTCGGTGCTGATGAGGTCATGTCCTGGGGTGGATGTGTTGAAGTCATCCCCTTTGTAGAAGGATTCAGCACTACTAATCTTGAACATAAAATCCTCCAGCTTCATAAGCGATCTAATAAAGACTCATGACTACAATTGCTTTTGATCTTTTTCAGTTTCTCGAATCCGTCGCGCCACTCCATCTCCAGGAGAAATATGACAATAGTGGGTTGTTAGTTGGATCTTCTTCGGATAATGTAAAAGGTGTATTGGTCTGTCTCGATTGTACAGAAGAGATTTTAGATGAAGCTGTGCAAAGAGGATGTAATGTGGTCATCTCTCATCATCCCGCTATCTTTTATGGCCTGAAGCGTATTACAGGATCTAATCTGACTGAACGATTAGTCATGAAAGCCATAAAAGAGGATTTGATTCTATATGCTATACACACTAATCTTGACAATATTTTGCAGAATGGGGTGAATGAACGAATCGCGCAACAACTGGATCTGAAAGTTGAAGGTATTCTGCGACCGATCACTACCGGAACTGATGATAGTTGTGGGGCAGGGATCATAGGCACATATTCCAGCCCTAAAACAGAATCTGAATTCCTTGAACTTCTAAAAGCCAGGATGAAGACCGGGGTGATCAAACATTCAAAATTGACTGGAAGGCCCATTGAGCGAGTGGCGGTGTGTGGAGGATCAGGGAGTTTTCTACTTGAAGATGCCATCAGGGCCGGTGCTCAGATTTTTGTCACTGCAGACTACAAATACCATGGATTTTTTGATGCGGATGGTAAGCTAATCATTTGTGATATAGGACATTATGAAAGTGAGCAATATACGATAAACGTGTTGCAGGAGCTGATTTCAAGTAAATTTGCTACTTTTGCCGCCCATTGCACCCAATTAAACACTAACCCCGTCCATTATTTCACCTGATTCTCTTTAAAACTTATGGCTAAAGCAACCGAAATCAGTGTAGAGGAAAAACTAAGACAACTCTACGCTCTACAAAAAGCTGATACAAAAATTGATGAAATAGAAATTCTCAAGGGAGAGCTTCCTATCGAAGTAAGTGATCTTGAAGATGAAATCACAGGACTTGAAACAAGGCTCAAGAATCTTAACGAAACAGCAAAGGACATTGAGAAAGAAGGTCAGAAATTTCTGACCCGCATATCTGAAGGTGAAGCACTCATCAAGAAATACACAAAACAACTTGATGATGTCAAAAACAATCGCGAATACGATGCACTGTCCAAAGAGCTTGAAATGCAGAAGCTAGAGATCCAGCTGGCCGAAAAGAAAGCGCGTGAAAATGCTGAAAAGGTGAATGCAAAGAACGTAGTCATCAAGGAGGTAAAAGATAAGTATAAATCCAAAAAAGCAAATCTTGATCTCAAAAAAGATGAGCTTAAATCCATTGTTGCAAAAACAGAAAAGGACGAGAAGGCACTTCGCAAAATAGCTGCTGCTGCAGAAGCTGTGATTGATTCCCGCCTGCTCAATGCATACCACCGTATCCGGAATAACTATAGAAACGGATTGGCCCTTGTCGCCATCGAAAGGGATTCTTGTGGCGGATGTTTCAACCAGATACCTCCGCAGATACAACTTGAAGTTTCTCAACGTAAGAAGATCATCGCTTGCGAACACTGCGGACGCATACTTGTCGACAATGAGATAGCAGGAGTTACCGTTGAGGCATAACTAAAACATCTTGTATCTGTGGTTATACACATCCAGTCGCGGATAAAAACTCTGGTTTGTGCCCTGATCCTTTTATTTATTTCTGCTCCTTCTTTTTGCCAGGGTATTTACTGGACAGTAGAAGCTAAAGCAGCTTATGGCTTCATCAGCGAGCTTCGCATTGATGAAAGTATGAACATCATAAGGCTTCAATCCATCACTCATCCTGACAATCTGATCTGGCCTTATCTTGAAGACTATGCTTTATTTCTACAGATATTTTTGCAGGAAGACGTCTATAAGATTCCTGACTTTCTGGAGAGCTCCTCATTACGTGCTGACAGGATTTCGATCATATCCGATTCGAATCCTTTGTCTTTGATGTGCCAGGCACAGATACGACTTCATCAGTGTGCATTGCGGATGGAACAAAGCCAATTTGTTTCAGCAGCGACTGATCTCAATCAGGCATTCAAGTTGTTGAAGAAAAATCAAAAATTACATCCTGACGATTTTGCAAACCTTCGGCTATATGCACTTATTAAAATTGCATTTGGGGCCATTCCTGATCAGTACAGATGGCTTGTAACGTTGGTGACCAGCCTGAATGGATCAATAGATGAAGGGTTGAAAGAGCTGCATATGATCATTGATAAAAGTACTGCAGACAACAATATTTTTCTACAGGAAACGGTCTTACTGACTGCATTGGCAGAAACACGTCTGAATAATAAACCTGAAAATGGATTACTACTTCTGAACAAGTTTTATGGCAAGGTTCCTGCTAACCGATTCATACAGTATGTGATGGCAAACGTCAACATTGCGGCCGGGAATAATGATGCTGCCATTAAAGTATTGGTGCTCGAGACAGGCGGTCCAAAAACATTGAAAATTCCATTTATGGATTTTATGCTTGGCCGATGCAAACTTTGCAAGGGAGATGATGATGCAGATATTTATTTTAAAAACTTTATCCTTTTTAATAAGGGTAAGCATTATATAAAAGAGGCGTATCAGAAATTAGGATGGTATTCGCTGCTCAGAG
>JBDUAU010000483.1:0-4347 GCA_040004485.1 Saprospiraceae bacterium | reverse complement strand
GAAATAGTATCGATGGAACGTATCACGACGGAACTGAATAAAATCATATTATCACCAGTACCATCGATTGGATTTAAGTTGATGGAAAAGGCAGGCTTATTACCTGTCATCTTTCCGGAGATGGAAGCACTCAAAGGTGTTGATCAGATAGGAGGGTATGGCCATAAGGACAATTTTTATCACACTCTGCAGGTCCTTGACAACATCTCAAATGCTACTGATTATTTATGGTTACGCTGGGCGGCGATTCTACATGATATCGCTAAACCATTGACGAAAAGATTTGAAGCCGGACATGGTTGGACTTTTCACGGTCATGAAGGTGTTGGTGCAGGAATGGTTCCAAGGATATTCCGTCGAATGAAATTACCGATGGATGAAAAAATGAAATACGTGCAACGACTTGTCAGACTCCATCTGCGGCCTATCGCACTTGTTCAGGAAGAAATTACAGATGCAGCTATCAGGAGGCTTTTATTTGACGCAGGAGATGATCTGGAAGATCTTATGATACTTTGTAAAGCAGACATCACGTCCAAAAATCCGGACAGAGTTTCCCGATATCTTGGCAACTATGTGGTTGTGATGGACCGGTTGAAGGATGTCGAAGAAAGGGATCATCTGCGTAACTGGCAGCCTCCGATTGATGGCCAGATCATCATGGATACCTTTGGTATCAGACCGGGAAGAGAAGTAGGTGTCATCAAGACAGCTATCCGGGAAGCTATACTGGATGGTGAGCTTTCCAATGACTACGAAGAAGCCTACTTGTTCATGGTTGCCGAAGGAAGGCGTCTTGGGCTCGTTCCGGTGAAACCATGAACTAATCTCTATTTTTATTCTTTAGATATAAAAGGGGATATTTTCCTCCGGCAATTCGTTTGTAGAGTATATACTCATGACCAGGAATCGGATGTTCATATGGTGGGCAATGATGATCATGGTGGTGACTCAGCTTAATAGTCAGGATCATAAACTTGTCGTTATAGCTGATCATCAACCACCTGCTGATTTTTTAATGCAGTTAAGTCTGCAATCTGGTGTCAATATCATCTATAATGAAAATCTGCTTGACAAGCTTTCACCTGTTACACTCCAGATGAAAAATGTCACAGTCGAAGAGGTGATACAGGAAGTTCTCAGGGGCAGCCAGATCAATTATAGATTCGTTGAAAATCAGATTGTACTTTATCAGATGGATTCTGCACTGACTAAATATTCAATAAGTGGTGTTGTTACAGATTCAATTTCAGGGGAACCTTTGATTTATGCATATATCTATGATGCGGTGTCAGGAAAATCTACCACGACGAATAACTATGGATACTACAGTATCAATGTGCCATCGGGCCAGGTGAATTTGTTGTCCGGATATGCCGGATATATTTCTCAGCATAAGATATTTGGATTGAATCAGAATCAATTTGTTCATTTCCGTCTCCGGCAAAACGGACTTCTTCCTGAAGTGGTGGTGCATGGAAATAGTAAAGGTAAATATGATAATCTTGTGCCCACCGCAGATCGGATTTCAATGTCGGATCTTCAGAGTAATGTTCAATTAGGTGGAGCAAGTGATCTGTACAGGGTAGCTGATTTTATTCCTGGAGTACATACGGGTACCGATGGAGTAGGGGGAATCC
Source organism: Saprospiraceae bacterium (assembly GCA_040004485.1). Classification (GTDB taxonomy): domain Bacteria; phylum Bacteroidota; class Bacteroidia; order Chitinophagales; family Saprospiraceae; genus Opimibacter. Next base: position 2,707 of record JBDUAU010000483.1, on the reverse strand, counting down.
ATGTCAGAGGTGGTGCAAATGATCAGAATCTGATACTTATGGATGGTGTGCCGGTATATCATCCAAATCATCTACTTGGCATTGTGTCCGTATTCAATTACCAGGTATTGCAGCAGGCTTCGATATATAAGGCCAATTTCCCGAGCAAGTTTAGCGGAAGACTTTCATCGGTCATGGACGTTCGCACACGTGAAGGAAATATCAATGAATGGGGGTTTTCCGGAAATATTGGATTGTCTGAGGTTGGCGCCATGGTTGAAGGCCCCATTATAAAAGAAAAGATCAGTCTTTTACTGAGTGGCAGGTTTTTTCTGCCCGGTTTATTTGCGAAAGATCTGACAAGACAATACAAGAAGAAAAATGGTAAAGAAGGATTTGCTGACCTGGATTACATGGATTTTAACGGAAAGCTGAATTGGAAAATAAGCCCAAGGGATAGAATCTATCTGAGTTCGTATTTGGGGAAGGATCAGTTTTCTGATTCTACACTTACACGCCGGGATGAAAGAGACCCGGATACGGATATCAGGATTGTTTCAAAAGAAGGGTCTAATAAAAATCTAAACTGGTCCAATCAGACTGCTGTCTTCAGATGGAATCATATCGTCAATGAAAAGATTTTTTCCAACTTTATTCTTGCTACAAGTTCATTCGTTTTACAATCCGTTGACAGAAGTCAATATGTATATACTTTTCCCGATACTAATTTTATTTCATTGTCAGGATTTGATACGAAGGAATTCAAATCCAGCATTAAAGATGTGACCGCAAGATTGGAATTGGATATAAGGCCTTCTACAGACCATCAGCTTTCAACCGGGATTTATGCAATTCGATATACGTTTCTTCCAAAATCCATTACGCTAAACGAAGAAAGTAAAGTAGGCGAATTTTATTTAAAGGAAGGCTTGCTTGATGACGCTTTGTTCTCAAGTTTTAAAGTGAATGCCCTTGAAAGCGGAATTTATCTGGAGGACAAATGGGATATACAACCGGGAATAAGGCTAACATCCGGCATCCATATCTCAAGTTTTTTTGTTCAGGGCACGTATTACCTCGATCCTCAGTTGCGTCTCTCATTCGATTATCAACCTGCACCAAAGATTGCTTTTAATCTGGGTTACAGCAGGATGGCCCAGTATCTCCATAATCTGACCTCCAGCAGTATTGGTTTGCCTACAGATTTATGGGTTCCTACGACCAGGCGCGTCTCACCTGCATTGTCAGATCAATATTCTTTTTCAACTTTATGGAAACCTGCAGATAACTGTACAATTGATATTTCAGCCTATATGAAAAATATGCGAAGTCTGATATCCTACCAGGAAGGAGCTAGTTTCCAGCTGGAGGCAGGAGTATTGGCAGCCAGCATTGTTGATGCAGGTAATTGGGAATCAAAAATTACAGTTGGCGATGGCGATGCTTCAGGTATTGAACTTCAGTTCAATTATGATCTGAAGAATTTGCAGTTCAATCTTAATGGTACATGGTCAAAATCATATCGGCGATTTGATGATATTAACAATGGGATTGCTTTTCCGGACAGGTATGACAGACGATGGTCCTCTACGTTCAGCGGGCAATATAAATTGAATTCGAAATGGTCCTGTGGAGTAAATTTTCTTTATGGAAGTGGGATTGCGATTACGCTTGCTGAAAGTAAGTTTAAAAACCCGGGTGCTATTTTCCCTGAAATCGGAATAAACTATAGTTCACGTAATGGATTCAGGTTGCCCCCATATCATCGCCTTGATGTTACTTTGAATTATCAGTTTTCAAGAGACGAAAAATTCAGTCATTCCCTTACACTCAACCTTTACAATGTGTACAACAGGGTGAACCCATTCTACATTACGCTTGTAAAGGATCCGATAAAACAGACCTTTCAATACCGGCAATTCTCCCTTTTCAGGTTCTTCCCTTCACTCACATATCGTTTTTCGTTTCAATAGGTGAATCGGAGGGAATAAGAAACTGGGTTAAGTGTCAATAAATTTGATTATTTTTAATAAGTGAAATCAGACTTTAAGAGGATATTATGGATGGTTCCAATCGGCTTTTTGCTGTTATCAGCAGGCTGTGAGACTACGATTGAATTCCAGTCGAAAGCAGAAGCAAAACTCACCATCATCTCCCAGATAACTCCGGTGGGATGGAATGAAGCCCAGCGCGTATATGTCTATGCGTCTCAATCCCCTTCTGATTCCAGTCTTTTTTATACGCCTGACAATCTTGAAGTATTTGTCACAGAAGTTGAATCCGGTATCACCATACAGCTCGAGACAGTAACAGAAGATGGTAAAACTTTTTATAGGATTCCGGATGGATTTCTGAAGGCCGGATTAAACTATACTATTACGGCGCATGCTGCGGGGTTTGATGATGTTCAGGCTACTACTGATATTCCGAGGCCCAGTACAATATCAGACCTGAGTATAAAAACAATCAGTATTGAGCAATCAGAATTGAATGAATTCAAAAAGAACATCCGTTATACCCTTCAATTTAAAATCAAGCATACTGAACCTAACCAATATTATCATCTGGTTTTCTACAACGCATATGATAGTTTATCAGGGAAATATCTTGTTGATCCTGAGCTATCCGATAAGCAGCTATTCCTCCATCATTATGATTATGGAGTTCTGATCGATCGACATGATTTGACAACTGATCAACTTTTAACTTTTAATTTTGTAGACTGGAC
>JBDUAU010000213.1:0-14754 GCA_040004485.1 Saprospiraceae bacterium | reverse complement strand
ACAGCGGAGAGGGGTCTATCCTGCACACAAAGATTGGAAACCTCATGACGTCGGTACCCCCTATATTAAATGAGCGTGTTCCAAAAAATAAAATCACAGTCTATCCGAATCCATTTAACGAAGAGACTGTCATACAAACTGATGATACATTTGATCATGCTGCACTTTATGTATCCACGCCATTCGGACAGATTGTTAAAGTGCTTGCTTCAATTTCGGGAAATACGATCACCCTTTCACGGGATCAACTTCCGGAAGGTTTGTATTTTTTGAATTTAATGGAGAATTATCGAGTTATCGGAACAGCAAAATTGGTTATTCTAGATTGACAAGATGGCTGAATAAAATGCAGAATATTATATCTTCTTATCTGAAAATTTAGTTTGAAATGGGATTAAACATTTAAAAAATCGTCTTTCTAAAGAACTATGTGTTTCTTTTTTTATAGGACTATCCATGGACATGAAAAAACCTGGAAATCGATTTAGTCCAATATTAATATAAATCACCTTCTATGGGAGAAACATTCCCCATCCATTTTCGTGTATCTTGCCTCATTCAACCCACAACTCACTTTTCACTTTTCACTTTTCACTTTTCACTTGGTTGCTGTAGCACAAGGTTGAGTTCAGCAGGTCGAAGCATCACTTTTCACTTTTCACTTTTCACTTTTCACTCTTCCCTTTTCACTCTTCACTCTTCACTTTATGACTCCTCTTATCACAAATGATGCTGTTGTACTCGGTATATTGATTTCTTTATTGGCGCTTATTTTCTATACTTCTTCACTGACCACTCCTTTCTGGAAAAAATTTTACACGTATGTTCCAGCATTACTGCTTTGTTATTTTGTACCTGCATTGTTGAATTGGCCACTGGGATTGATATCGGGTTCGGAGAGTAAATTATATACGATTGCGTCAAGATATTTTTTACCGGCATGTCTTATTATGCTTTGTCTGAGTATTGATATGAAGGCCATTGTTGGACTGGGTCCTAAGGCCCTCATTATGTTTTTTACAGCGACGATAGGCGTTATTCTTGGCGGACCTATTGCTTTGCTGGTGACATCATGGATATTTCCGGGTGTCATCGGAGCTTCACCAGATGAGCTTTGGAAAGGATTGAGTTGTATTGCCGGGAGTTGGATTGGTGGAAGTGCCAATCAAACAGCCATGAAAGAAATTTTTAAAGTTCCGGATAGTCTGTTTGGAACAATGGTTGTGATTGATGTGGTGGTTGCCAATATTTGGATGGCTCTTCTTTTATACGGTGCGAGTGTAACTGAACGGATCGATAAATGGCTTAAAGCCGATACGTCTGCAATCGACAGCCTGAAGAAAAAAATCACGGATTACAGATTGAGTGTTGAAAAAATCCCGACTACACTGGATATTTTTATACTCATGGGTGTTGCGTTTGGTGGCGTCGCGATTTCACATTTGGGGGCGGATCTCATTGTTCCTGCACTTGAAAGTATACGACCTCAGCTCATATCCATGAGGCTTGAATCGATCATTAGTCTTTTCTTTTGGATCGTACTTATTGCAACAACATATGGACTGCTGATTTCATTTACAAAGTTTCGCAAACTGGAAGGTGTTGGTGCATCCAAATGGGGAAGTGTTTTTATCTACATTCTCGTGGCCACTATCGGTATGCAGATGAACCTTAAAGAGGTATTTGAAAATCTTGGATTATTTGCCATTGGTATTATCTGGATGATTGTGCATGTCACCATTTTACTTCTCGTAGCGAAATGGATCAGAGCGCCTTTCTTTTTTGTTGCAGTGGGTTCGCAGGCTAATATTGGTGGTGCGGCATCAGCTCCGGTGGTGGCTAGTGCTTTTAGTCCTTCTTTGGCTCCTGTTGGTGTATTATTGGCTGTGCTTGGATATGCACTTGGGACGTATGGAGGTATCATATGTGCGTATATTATGAAGACGACGTTGGGGTTGTGAGGGAACTGAGAAGTATCCTGAGAACAGTGAACTTTTCTATTCTGAACCCGTGTGCATCATGCTAATGCGCAATCCGAATTTTGTAGATTTACTTATGAAATGGCAGGATTACATAATATCTGATAAGCAAATATTACTTGGCAAGCCCACTATTAAAGGGAGCAGGATTTTTGTTGAATTAATCTTAGAATTATTTGAAGCCGGATGGAATGAAAAACAAATTTTGGAATCCTATCCTTCGCTATCGGAAGCCTCATTACGAGCCGTATTTGCTAATTTGAAAGAATGTTTACAACAGGAATTGTATTTCCCCATTTCCGCCTGATATGTTTCTGGCAAACGAGAATTTTCCACGACAAGCTATTTTGTTTTTAAGAGATAAGGGCTACCATGTTATAAGTATTCAGGAATCAAATCAGGAGATTTCTGATAATGAAGTCCTTGAAATAGCTAAAAAGAATAAATATGTTATCCTAACGTTTTATAAAGATTATGGAGAAATCATTTTCCGATATTCTCTTGATAGTCCTCCTTCGGTTATATTTTTAAGATCAAAAGGAACTGAACCAGTTTATGCAGGGAATATTTTACATGTGCTGATGCAGTCTTCCGGTATAGATATATTAAATGCTTTCACTGTAATTGATGTAAATAGTATTCGACAAAGATTCTACGCGAAATAACCAGTTTCTTTAAGATAAATTATGATTGTTTACGATTGGTCATCGAGATTGAGGGATGGTTGTACGATGATGGGTAAAGCAAATCAAATTAAGTCGGACTCGTGGACCAACTGCGGTCAAGTCAAACTCCAAAAAAGAGGACGCAGATTTTTTAAGAAAATTTAAGATTTGTTAAGATTTGAGATCGGCATTCCGGATTCAATCTATCGTCCATTAGAGGCATAGGTTTGATTTGTGTATTGCGTCTCCAGACTGGTGTCCTGGATCCATTCATCCTCCATCCGAAATGCCATCCCCTCAAATCTGCAATTATTAACAAACAACTCAAATTTCGCACCTTAAAAAACCCTATTTTTGCACCCTCTAATGAGTGATGAGATCAAACACGAGTGCGGGATCGCACTGATCAGACTCCTTCAACCGCTGCAATACTACCAGGATAAGTATGGTTCATCCCTGCACGGGTTGTACAAACTCCAGTTACTCCTTCAAAAGATGCGTAACAGGGGCCAGGATGGAGCAGGCGTAGTCACCATTAAGCTGGATCCGGCACCCGGAACCCGCTATATCAGCCGAAAACGGAGCAATGGCCCACAATATCTCAAGGAAGTCTTTCAGGGCATTTTTCAGCATTTTGAAGATCTGACTCCCGCACAATTGAGTGATAGTCAGTGGCTTAAAGAACATAAACCGTACACCGGGGAAGTCCTGATGGGACACCTGCGCTACGGTACCCACGGTGATAATTCTATTGAAACATGTCATCCTTTCGTCAGGCTCAATAACTGGATCACCCGAAATCTTGTCCTTGCAGGCAATTTCAATCTGACGAACGTAGATGAACTCTTTGATGAGCTGGTCAGGCTGGGTCAGTATCCAAAAGAAAAATCCGACACCGTGACTGTCCTTGAAAAACTGGGGCATTTTCTGGACAGTGAGGTGGAACGGCTTTTCAAGTGGTATAAGGGTGATGGATATGGCAATGAACGTATCACGGAACTAATCATCGAGAATATTGATATCCAGCGTGTACTGCGAAACACTTGTAAAAAGTTTGATGGCGGATATGTGATGGGTGGAATGATCGGGCATGGAGATGCTTTCATCTTCCGCGATCCAAATGGGATCAGGCCTTGCTTTTATTATGCTGATGATGAAATGGTGGCTGCAGCTTCTGAACGTCCTGCATTGCAAACAGCATTGAATGTGAGCGCGAAGTTTGTCCATGAACTTGAACCAGGTCATGCTCTGATCATCAAGAAAGACGGACGTTGGGATGTGCTTCCTTTTATTGAAAAAAGAGAAAAGAAGAGTTGTTCGTTCGAGCGTATTTATTTCAGCCGTGGCTCGGATAAAGATATCTATGTAGAAAGAAAAAACCTGGGCCTTAATCTGGTTGCGCCTATACTTGAAGCTGTTGACAATAATTTTGATGAGACGGTCTTCACATACATTCCGAATACAGCAGAGGCTGCATTTTATGGTTTGTCAGAAGGACTGCATGCTGCTTATAATCTTCAGAAAGCTGATCAACTCGTCGCCGCTCATGGCAAAATGAGTCCTGAAGACATTCATAGTCTGATGGTAAAGCAACCACGGATAGAAAAGCTGGCCAACAAAGATGAAAAGCTGCGCACGTTTATCGCTGCATTGGATTCAAGACATGAGATGATGTCGCATGTCTATGATGTCACCTATGGAATCATTCGTAATGATCTCGACACTCTTGTATTGCTTGATGATTCGATCGTCAGAGGGACGACAATGCGTGATTCGATCATCAGGATGATAGCTCTCAGGCTAAAACCTAAGCGAATCATTGTAGCGAGTAGTGCACCACAGATCCGTTATCCTGATTGTTATGGCATCGATATGTCTAAGATGGGAGATTTTGTGGCTTTCAAAGCATTGGTAGCCATTCTCCGTGAACAGGGGAAGGAGGAATTACTACAGGATTGTTATAATCGATGTAAGGAGCAATTGAAACTTCCGAAAGAGAAAATGATCAATGCGGTGAAAGAGCTTTATGCCCACGTGACTGAAAAGTGTATTTCAAAAAAAATCGCTCAGATCGTTACACCAGATGATATTGATATAGAAGTAGACGTTATCTTTCAGACGATCGAAGGACTTCACCAATCTTGCCCCGATCATACAGGAGACTGGTATTTTTCGGGTGATTATCCGACTCCGGGAGGAAATAAAGTTGTCAACAAAGCATTTATCAATTACATGGAAGGAAAGAATGAACGCGCTTATTAACGAGTAACGATTAACGAGTAACGATTAACGAGTAATGAATAACGAGTAACGAATAACGAGTAACGAATAACGAGTAACGAATAACGAGTAATGAGTGACGAGTAATGAGTAATGAGTAACGAGTAACGAGTGACGAGTAATGAGTAACGAATAACGAATAACGAATAACGAATAACGAATAACGAATAACGAGTAACGAGTAACGAATAACGAATAACGAGTAATGAATAACGAGTAATGAATAACGAGTAACGAGTGATGAGTAACGAGTGACGAGTGACGAGTGACGAGTAACGAGTAACGAGTAACGAGTAACGAATGAAAAATTAAGAATTAAGAATTAAGAATTAAGAATGACGAGTAATGACTTTGGATTCCCGATTTTAGATTAGTTGTCAAGATTCAATTCCTTAACTGAGCGGAGCCGAAGTGACTTTTAAAAAATGTTAACGGTCACTGAGCGGAGTCGAAGTGAACGAAATGGTGAGTAATGAGACGCGAATAAAAAATGAGTCTTGAGTCCGAAATGCTTCGACTAATTAATCTAAGCCTTGTGCTACAGCTCAACAACCAAGCGGCATCCTATTATCCAGTATCGAAGTAAACTTAAAATTCTAAGATTCAAAATCCAAAATTATTTCTATGCCCGATATCATCAGACTGCTTCCAGATTCTATTGCTAATCAGATCGCTGCCGGCGAAGTCATTCAGCGGCCTGCATCTGTGATAAAGGAATTGCTGGATAATGCTGTGGATGCAGGTGCAACTGAAATAAATGTGATCATAAAAGATGCTGGGAAAACTTCGATTCATATCCAGGACAATGGTTGGGGAATGTCGCCGACAGATGCACGGATGAGTCTCGAGCGTCATGCTACATCAAAACTGAGAAAAGCGGAAGATCTCTTTGACATCCGCACGATGGGTTTCAGAGGAGAAGCATTAGCATCGATCGCTGCCATTTCTCAGATGGAGATCAGGACGAGACGTGCAGAGGATGTGATCGGTACAAGACTGATAGTAGAAGCATCGGTAGTGACAGTTCAGGAGGGATGTCAATGTCCGGTGGGCACGTCTATCATCGTACGTAATCTTTTTTATAATGTTCCGGCGAGACGAAAATTTCTAAAAAGTGATCCTGTGGAGATGCGTCATATCCTTGATGAATTTCACCGGCTCGCACTCGCTTTTGAAAATGTTCAATTTAAACTTTATCACAATGACCAGGAAATCTACAATCTGCAGGAAGTAACACTGCGCAACAGGATCCTGAACATATTTGGAAAGCGGATAAACGAATTTTTAGTTCCCGTCGAAGAAGAAACAAATTACGTCAACTTCAGCGGCTATATCGGCAAACCAAAACTTGGAAAGAAAACGAGAGGCGAACAATTTTTATTTGTCAACAGAAGATATATCCGGAGCTCATATTTGCAACATGCGGTAAAATCTGCTTATGAAGATATTTTGCCTGCTGATCAATTTCCATTCTTTGTTTTGTTTCTTGATATCAATACAGATAAGATTGATGTCAATGTGCATCCGACCAAACAGGAAATAAAGTTTGAAGACGAACGGATTATCTACAATTATCTGAGAGTCGCATGCAGACATGCACTTGGAAAATATAGTATTACACCCAGTCTTGATTTTGAGCAGGAAGTAGCTATTGACCGTGCATCAGGAGAAAGAGCGAACCAGAATTCTTCGACAGCAGGTATGTCAAGGCTTGAACAGGACCGATATCATGAAAAAGAAAACATAAAAAAATGGGGAGCCCTGCTTGAATCCATTGAAGGATTTTCTATTGAAAAAAGTGATGAGCCGGGTGAAACAACGAATCCTTACGGACCATTATTCCAGGGAAGTGAAACCGGCGAAGATCTGCTGTCTCAATCATCAACACCTGTTCAATTGTGGCAGCGATATATCCTATTGCCCGGATTATCTGATCTTGTCATCATTGATCAGCGGGCTGCACATGAACGCGTGATCTTTGAATCGATGATGAAAGACCTGGCTATGCACAATCCGGCGATTCAAAAATTATTGTGGCCGGAGACGATACAGAGTCATGCTTCGGATACAATGTTATTGAAGGAACTGCTACCCCATCTTCAATATCTTGGTTTTGATATCGCTGAATTCGGGCATGGAAGTTTTATTGTACATGGGATACCGGCGATCATCACCGATTTGATATCACCCCAACAGGCGATCGATGACGTCCTGGATAGATTCAAAGCAGGCCATGATACGCCTGATATGAAACCTGTTGAAAAGATTGCTTTTGCGCTTGCATCAAATCTGAGTCGAAAACGTGGTGATGCGATGACGACGGAAGAAATGCAAATGCTTGTCGAAGAATTGATGGCTTCTGAAAATCCGTATACAAGTCCCTCCGGAAGAAAGACGTTCATTACGATTCCGAAAGATGAAATGTCAAGGCGATTCCAATCCTAACCTAAACGCACTACAAGAAGATGATGCCCATAACCCCGATCGTAAAACACCTGTTGATTCTCAATGCGCTTTTTTTTATTGCGATCCATTTATTACCTGAGCATATCGCGGAGATGATGCCGTTTTACTCACCGGCTACAGGACAGTTTCAGCCTTTTCAGATCATCACATACATGTTTACGCATTTTGAAGTATCGCATATATTCTTCAATATGTTAAGTCTTTACTTTATGGGCCCTGCTGTGGAGATGACATTAGGACCAAAGCGTTTTTTAGGATTGTATATGATTTCAGGATTGGTGGCTTTGGCCGCACACTGTCTGGTGTTTTATCTTCCTTATCTTATGGGGAGCACAGATCTGATGCCAGTGTTTTCAGTGCTTGGTGCATCGGGTGCTGTTTTTGGAGTTGTTATAGCTTTTGCTACTTTATACCCAGACAGGGAATTGATGCTGTTGTTTCCTCCTATACCCATCAAAGCTTGGGTGATGGCTTTAATACTGATAGGAATAGGTTTGTATCAGGGCATAACAGGGACCGGAGGAAATGTTGCTCATTTTGCTCACTTAGGAGGTGCATTAGCGGGTTTTATACTGGCGAGGCATTGGAAGCATGGGGGCAGGTTTCTGAAATAACAATAAGCAATTGGCAATAAGCAATAAGCAATAAGTTAATTTCCATTTTTACTATTATTGAAAGTTTTCATTTCGCAAATCTGAAATACCCCGGGGTTTGCGAAACAATGCGAAGCGAGATTGAGAAACACAGGGGAGAGAATTTTTCCTAAATAAATTAAAGAAGTTTAAAGAGTATCACCCAGCAGGAAAAATTCGATGGGGCCAAACACGCACAGCCTACCTGAACAATACAAAGGTTAAGTACAAACTTCAATTGCATTTTCACTCAGGTGTGACTGTAACAAAGGGATTAAAAATCGCGTATTTAGAAATTAAGCAACATGGCTACACTGCAACTTTAAGCCCAATTTATGAGTTCTTAATCGTTAGAAAGAAGGCCAATGGACTCGTAAGGGCCCGGTGACCTTTTGTGGGAGATAAACTATATTTGATATCATGTTCAGATCGATTCTAAACGATGTACGATTTCAGTTTCAATCCGGTAATACGATTACCCGGTTGATTATTGTCAACGTGGCCTTGTTTCTGATCATTACGCTGTTGAAAGGCGTCCTTTATCTGACTGGTGCTTTTGGTGAGCATGATGAGTTGTTTTCGAGGATAGTCGGTTACCTTTTTCTATCACAGGATCTGATGTGGGATGCGAAACATCCGTGGACTGTTGTCACCCACATGTTTACCCATATTGCATTTTTTCATTTGGTATTCAACATGCTTGTGCTGTATTGGTTTGGGCGGATAGCGGGGGATTTGCTGGGGGATCACAGGATGCTGCCGCTTTATATCTTTTCAGGTCTTTCAGGAGCTTTAATTTATCTGATCTCATCACCTTTCCTCTATGCCGGCAGCACCATGCACGGGGCTTCAGGAGCGATCATGGGTATTGTAGCAGCAGCGGGGATGACGGCACCTGACTACCAGATGCGGCTGATGTTTTTTGGAGATGTGCGATTGAAATATATAGTCTTTGGGCTTCTCGTTATTTATTTTGTCAGTTTGGTTAATATGGATAATGCGGGAGGACAGATGGCCCATTTCGGAGGAGCTGCATTTGGATTCTTTTATGTCCACATGCTCAGACAGGGGCATGACCTCACCGGTGGTTTCAGGCGTATGGTTTCTTTTCTCCGAAAACCCACTTACCGACCCGTACCGACTGCCAAGCGAAAAGTGACTATGGAAGTAAGACACCGCAGCGGATCACGCCAAAGAGAAATCAGTCCACCACCAGAGAGAACCTACATGGGTGAGCAGGAGCGTCTCGACTCTATCCTGGACAAGATTAAAAAATCCGGATTCGATAGTCTCGACGAAGACGAAAAAAAATTCCTGCATGACGCGAGCCAAAAGTAATCCCAAGCCTGGCCGATTGAAAAAGTGGATGCTTTGGATCAACTTTTCCTTTATTATTCTTCTGGTACTCACGTATGCAACCCCCTATATGTCCGTCAATACCTGGGGATGGCTTTCCTTACTTGCTCTCGCCTATCCTTTTGTTTTAATTGCCAATGTGTTTTTTGCAACTGGTTGGATATTATTTCGAAGCTGGTTTGCTATTTTTTCCATTGTATTGATACTAGCCGGAGCAGGCATACACAATAGATATATTCAAATACTTCCATCAGTAGGCAATAAAGCTTTGTGTAAAGAATCAATACGATTGCTCACTTACAATATGAGAGGGCTATCCATGATTTATGTTCGCCAGGACGCAGGTATTGACGCCAAAATTGATTCTTTGTACAATGTCCTCACGGATCTCAAAGAGTATCCTGATATCATATGTCTGCAGGAAGCTATCAAGGGTGACCTCATCGGAAGGCGTTTTGGTTTGAATTATAGTGTGCATGCGCCTAAATCCTCACTTTGGCTTTTGTCCCGCTACCAGATATTGCAAAATGGCCAGATCGAAGGAGCGGAATCAAGTCCGAGTACCATGTGGGCGGATATAAAGACACCACAGGGCATTTTGAGAGTTTATAATATGCATCTGGTATCAAACCGGGTAACGAATACTACTGAAACCCTCATTCAGGACATGGATCTGAAAACTGAGAATACCTGGAATAATATCAGGTTCATCGTAAGCCGATATAAATCCACTACCCAAAAGCGGGCTAAGGAAGCTGCTGCGATCAGGGCACATATGGCTTCAAGTAAATATCCGGTTATCCTGGCCGGGGATGGCAATGATACGCCGCTATCCCACACCTATAAGGTCCTGAAGACCGGGCTGAAGGATAGTTTTGAAGAAAAGGGATTCGGAGTGAGTACTACATATGAAAGCAGACTACCGTTATTGAGGATTGACTATGTGTTCGGAAGCCAGGGTGTCAGCTTTAAAGATTTTTATACTTATCATATCGCATACAGCGACCACTTCCCTGTAAGCACCGGGATCTGCATCCAATCTAAAACAGGGTCCTGATCTCATCGTTCCAATATCTTATTTTTGCCGTTATGAGTTTGAAGATTTACAACAGCGTCAGCAGTCAGAAAGAAACTTTTACACCTATCGTTGAAGGACGTGTAGGAATGTATGTATGCGGACCTACTGTGTACAGTGATGTCCATATCGGAAATGTCAGGACATTTGTGAGTTTTGACATGATCTACAGGTACTTTCTCCACTTAGGGTATAAGGTCAGATATGTAAGGAATATCACTGACGTGGGGCATCTTGAAGGGGATGTTGATACAGGAGCAGAAGATAAAATCAGTAAAAAAGCCAGGCTTGAACAAGTGGAGCCGATGGAAGTGGTACAGCGTTATACGCTTGGATTTCATCATGTCATGAGGCTTTTCAATACACTTGATCCAAGTATTGAACCACGTGCCACTGGACATATTCTTGAACAGATCGAGATGGTCCAAAAGCTCATGGATAAAGGATATGCCTATGAAGTGGATGGTAGTGTTTACTTCGATACGGTGAAACTTATCAAAGAAGCTGATGTGTATGGAAAATTATCGGGCAGGAAAGTAGAAGATCTCCTTGTAGAAACCAGGGAACTTAAAAAGCAGAATGAAAAACGCAATCCTGCCGATTTTGCAATCTGGATAAAAGCAGAAGAGAATCATTTATTAAGATGGAATGCACCATGGTCAGAAGGATTTCCGGGATGGCATCTTGAATGTTCTGTGATGAGTACAAAATATCTGGGCGAACGATTTGATATTCATGGCGGCGGAAATGATCTGAAATTTCCACATCATGAAAATGAAATCGCGCAACATTACGGTGCTTGTGGAAATACACCAGCCAACTATTGGATCCATACGAATATGCTCCTCATGAATGGACGGAAGATGTCAAAGAGTGAAGGAAATTTTATCACCCCCGAACAATTATTTTCAGGTGAAAGTGAGCATATCACAAAGGCATACTCACCGATGGCGGTGAAATTTTTCTTTTTACAGGCGCACTATGGAAGTACACTTGATCTGAATGATGCATCGCTTAGTGGAGCTGAGAAAGGATACAAGCGTTTACTTGAAGCTTATAACACATTGAATCAGCTTTCTTCTGAAATACCAAGAAGTGATAAACCATTAGCCATTGAAATCGAAGAAGGAATAAAAGCTGCATTCGAAGAGATGGACGACGACTTTAATGTACCAAAATCTCTTGCCCGGCTTTTTGAGATGTGTACAACAATCAATAAAATGGCAGATGGGCAACTTGATGTCAACGATGCGGGTCAACATAGTCTTGACATCGCGAAGAAAGGTTTTAAGAATTTGCTCTTTGATATCTATGGTCTTGCTGATGAATCTACTTCAGCAACTGATGATCATATGAATCAACTTGACGGCCTGATGAAACTGGTGATCGATATGAGACAGCAGGCAAGACAAAATAAAGACTGGCCTACATCGGATAAGATCAGGGATACACTGGCAGCGATTGATATTGAATTGAAAGATGGGAAGGAAGGGACGAAGTGGGCGATAGGCAAATAACGAATAACGAGTAACGAGTAACGAGTAACGAGTAACGAGTAACGAATGAATGAGACGTGAATTTAATTTGCGTGAATTTGCGGAATTTGCGGCAAAATAAGTAGAAAATAACATCGGTTCGTTTCGATACTTCGACCTTCTCGATCTCATACTATTGCGACAGCTCAGTAACTGCTCCGCACAACGAGTGGAATCCGTTTCGTTTCGACTCCGCGAATGACCGGAATCCGTTTCGTTTCGACTCCGCGAATGACCGGAATCCGTTTCGTTTCGGCTCCGCTCAACGACCGGAGGGGATGTACAAAAGTAATTTCGGCTACGCTCAATTAAAGTGAAAAATGAAAAATAATTGCAAATGCATATTAGAGAATTAAGGAATGTGGGATTGCTCGTGTTAATAGGATTATTTCTATTTACATCATCCTGTAAAAAAGATAGTACGGTAAGTAACGAAACGAATGGTGTGCCGGCCAAGGTTCCGATAAAAGTTCCGCTCTTTTCGAAGGACACTGCGTATGCATTTGTAGCTAAGCAAGTTGCTTTCGGGCCGCGTGTGCCTGGAACGGATGCTCATCAGGCGACGCGTCAATGGCTGGTTCAAAAATTTAAAAGTTATGGAGCCACTGTCATCGAACAAAGTTTCAAGGCAAACATGTTACCGCTGGGTGAAGTGAGATCGGTCAATATTGTAGCTTCTTTTAATCCTACCTATGCACGTCGCGTACTTTTAGCTGCGCATTGGGATACACGGTATGCTGCGGATGAAGATGATGATCGACCAACAGAAAAGTTTGATGGCGCAGATGATGGTGGTAGTGGTGTAGGTATCTTATTGGAGATCGCAAGGTTGATAAAAGAAAATCCAATTTCACTCGGTGTGGACCTCATACTGTTTGATGCTGAAGATCAGGGAGCTTCTGATGGAAATGAAGACACATGGTGCCTCGGTTCACAATATTGGGCGAAGAATCCGCATGTGAAAGGATATCGGGCAGAGTATGGTATCCTGCTTGATATGGCCGGAGCTAAAGGGGCTACATTTCAAAAAGAAGATCTGTCCAATGTATTCTTACCGGATAAAGCCAATAAAATACATTCGATCTATGACAGGCTTTGGGCCCAGGCGAAAGGCATGAATCAAACAACTTTTTTTGTTGACCTCAAGGGAAAACCATTGATCGATGATCATTACTATGTCAATCTCAACACAGACATCCCGATGGCTGACATTATCAATAAACCTGTCAATAGCACGAAAGGATTCGGGGCACACTGGCATACACATGACGATAACATGAGTGTCATCGATCCGATTACACTAGGTGCAGTTGGACAGGTCGTGACAGCTTTTGTTTATAATTCTTCAAGGGCTCCTTTGTAAAGCATACCCGAAGCTATAAGTCTCTATTTATTACCTTCAGCTTCAGATCAATATTCAGGTTGATTATGAAATTCGAAACACTCGCTATTCGTTTGCAGATGTCTGCTACATCGCAAAGAGAACATAGTACGCCTATGTTTCCTACATCCAGCTTTGTATTTGATGATGCTGAACAGATGCGGGCGATGTTTGCAGATGAGGAATCCGGAAATATCTATAGTCGTTTTACAAATCCGAATTGTACAGAGCTGGAAAATAAAATGGCTGCACTTGAAAACACAGATGATGCGGTGTCTACTTCATCTGGTATGTCTGCCATCTTTAATTCATTCATGGCATTTCTCAAATCAGGTGATCATCTGATCTCATCGCGAGCCGTATTTGGCGCTACACATACGATCTATACCCAGTTTTTCCCCAACTGGAATATTGATGTGACCCTTGTAGATCCTGCAGATCAGGATACATGGCAAAAGGCATTGCGTCCAAATACAAAAATGTTTTTCGTTGAGACACCTTCAAATCCAGGTCTTGACATTGTGGATCTGAGGGCAGCAAAATCTTTTTGTGAAAGAAATGGATTATTACTGAATGTTGACAATTGTTTTGCCACACCATATCTGCAACAACCTGCAAACTTCGGTGCAGATCTGATCACGCATAGTGCTACAAAATTTATTGACGGCCAGGGAAGAGTATTAGGAGGAATCGTGGCCGGAAAAAAAGAATTGATCACACAGGTAAAAAAACTTTGTCGTAGCACTGGGCCTGCACTTTCACCTTTCAATGCATGGATTTTGTCAAAGAGTCTTGAAACACTTGCTGTAAGGATGGATCGCCATTGTGATAATGCAGAAAAATTAGCAAACACATTAATTGATCATCCTCAGGTATCAGGTGTCACTTATCCATTTCTTAAAAACCATCCTTCATACGACATTGCAAAAAGGCAGATGAAACGCGGTGGTGGTCTTGTGACATTTGAAATAAAAGGAGGGCTTGAACAAGGTCGGCGGTTTTTAGATGCGTTACAAATGTTATCTCTGACAGCAAACCTCGGAGATACACGGAGTATCGCTACACATCCTGCTTCTACCACACATGCAAGACTCACTCCGGAAGCGCGAATCGAAACCGGAATCACAGATGGCCTCATCCGCATATCAGCAGGACTTGAACACATCGATGATATCATCAGCGATATTGATCATGCCTTAACCGCAAGTGCCTGATGAGTATTGGTCCTGAGTATACATTGCCTGTTGATATTCCCGGTCTTCAATTCTACAGGGACAATTCTCCATTTAAACTGGATTTAGGTGGTACGCTAGGTGATGGAATCACAATAGCCTACAATACTTATGGCCAACTCAATGCCCAAAAAGATAATGTGATCTGGGTGT
>JBDUAU010000438.1:0-4350 GCA_040004485.1 Saprospiraceae bacterium | reverse complement strand
ACGATGACCTGCAGAATATCATACTTCATTGCTTTCTCCGGAAACTGATTGTAGATGTCAGTCGCCTTTTGAGCTATGAGAATATTAGTTTTTTCATCATTGGTGAGGGCAAGAAGGTATTTGGCGGACAGGATATTAACTTTGAGCAGCATTTCTTCATCAGTGGCATTGCCTTGCAAAACGATCACTCCCTTTTTTTGTAAGTGACTGATGCTGCTATGTTCGGAATTGGGTTCAATAAGGATGATTTGAAATTTTTCTTTTTCATTCTCCAAAAAATTCAGGATCAACAGTTCAGCTTTTTTACTCAGGCCACAGACGACGATATGATTTTTCCAAAACCTGATCTTAAACAGGAGATAATTCTGATAGAAGGGTTCCCATATCACAAGGAAAATCCCACTGGCTGTGACTGCAGGTGCGAGGAATCTGGTGATCTCAAGGATCGGAGGCAAAGGATCATCTACACCTCCTGAATTCAATACGAATAATTGCAGGCTGAGATATAAGCTGGACAGCACATCCGGTGTTGTCCCATGGAGAATGGCATATTGGTAAAAGCCTACCGTTCCCAAAGCCAATGAAATGAGGATCAATACAGGAAATAGCCAGTTGTATTTTCTCAACGCCCCTAGCATCTATGATTTAAATTGAATGAAAGGATAATAATACACAACTATTTATCAAGCTATGCACCTGGTCTCGATGGTTCATAATTCAGAATAAAGGACGGTTAAAGTACAAGTTTTGTGCTCTCAGTCGATAACCTTGAATAAAGGCAAAGGCTATGCCATTTTAGAGTATTAATTTTCCGTAATGAATTATAAACAAATTGTCAAACCTTCATTATTACTCGATCCTCAACGCTGCAAAACGAACATTCACAGGATGATTGAAAAGGCGGCGGCAAATGGATTTGAACTGAGGCCACACTTCAAGACTCATCAATCGCATATCGTTGGTTCCTGGTTCAGAGATGAAGGAATAGAGAAGATCACAGTTTCCTCCGTCGGCATGGCTACTTTCTTCGCTGTCAATGGCTGGGATGATATCACAATCGCTTTCCCGGTCAACATACGGCAGAGTGAAGAGATAAAAGGCCTATCTCAGAAAGTCAGACTTGGATTAGTAGTCGTGGATCCCGAGACGATCGATATCCTGGGGAAGGAATTAACAGACACTATTTCTATCTGGATAAAGATTGATGTAGGAACGCACCGGACAGGTATACGTCCCGAAGACATGATGGTCATCGATGATATTATCTCACGAATCAAATCTTATCCACAGCTTAATCTCATTGGACTTTTAGGTCATGCCGGTCACAGCTACCAAAGTAAATCGGTTGTACAAGTTGAACGGACCCATCAGAATGCGGTGGATATATTGAAAGAAATAAAGAAGAGATATAAATCAGTATTTCCTGATTTGAAAATTTCTTTAGGGGATACACCTGCAGCTTCAATGATATCTGACTTTGGACCGATAGATGAATTCCGTCCCGGCAATTTTGTGTTCTATGATCTTCAGCAGGAAGAAATAGGCTCATGTCATCTTGACGATATTGCAGTGGCAATGGCTTGTCCTGTTGTGGCCGTTCATCCGGATCGATTGCAATGGATCATCTATGGCGGAGGGATTCATTTTGCAAAAGATTTTCTCACGCTTAAGGATGGTCAGAAATGTTTTGGCCGATGGATAAAATCTGATGATAGAAGTTGGTCTACATCTGAGACTCCGGGTGGTCCATATATTGTATCCCTCTCACAGGAACATGGTGTTGTGCAATGCACCGAACGAACATTTCATCTTTGCAAACCCGGAGACCTGTCACTATGGCTACCTGTACATAGCTGTATGACAGCAGATGCCATGGGTGAATATTATTCCACCGATGGAGGGAAAATTGATCACTACAGAGAGCGTTTGTGGAGCTAAGAGCATAGGGCATAGAGTATAGTGAAAAGCGTGCTCTATGCTCTATGCCCTATGCCTTTAGATGATCTCAAAGCTCACCTTCAGATTCACACGATAAGATGTGACCTTGCCATTGTTGATGACAACGCTTTGATTCTGTACATAAGCGGATTTGAGTCCTTTCAATGTTTTAGATGCTTTAGCAACACCTTTAGCAGTTGCATCTTCCCAGCTTTTGGAAGAATCGCATAATAGTTCGATTACTTTAAGAACAGCCATGATAATTTCAATTAAGTTGAATTATAAAGTTACTCAATAATAAGTGAGAGAAGTGAAAAATGAGAAGCTATCAAAAATCTGTATAGTTGTCGAAGAGGCAGATGAAACAGAATATTGGTTGGAAATTTTTTTACAATCTGATTATGGAGACAAAATTGAGATAGGCTGGCTTCTGCAAGAGGCAGGAGAAATCTTGAAAATCACTTCCAGCATAAAATCCGCTTTTTATACCTAGACAGTCTCTCACTTCTCGGTTGCTGAGCTGGAGCACATGATTGGGTTTAGCTAGTCGAAGCACACTCCTCTCACTTCTCTCACTCTTTGATCTCCTGAAGTGCATCTCTGGCTTGTTCATATTTATCATCCAGTTTCAACGCTTGTTCGTAAGCTGCTTTTGCAAGATCTTTTTCTCCGCGTAGTTGGTGGAGTTTT
The DNA here is from genome assembly GCA_040004485.1 of Saprospiraceae bacterium. Taxonomy (GTDB): domain Bacteria; phylum Bacteroidota; class Bacteroidia; order Chitinophagales; family Saprospiraceae; genus Opimibacter. Next base: position 1,722 of record JBDUAU010000438.1, on the reverse strand, counting down.
CCTTTGTAAAACCAGGTAGCTGCATTTGTGGGATCGATCTTTTGCAGAATATCCAATTCTTTTGCTGCGGCATCAAGGCTGTCATGGTACATCAATAAAATAGCAGCGTTGAGATAAGCATCCGGATATTGAGGATCTATCGTGTGCATGTGTCTGTATATTTCAAGGGCCTCCGGTATTTTATTATTGTTTTGAAGAAAATAGGCCTTGGCATGCCATGCAGCTACATTTTTCGGAGCGACACGAATGGCATTGTCAAAATATTGAATGGCCAATGGGTTGTGTGTGCGATCCATCAGATCGCCCAGGATGACCCAGGCTTCAGCATTATCAGGATTGCGTTCGACTGCGGATTGAAATGCACCTATCGCCTGTTCGGTCTTGCCCTGATCTCGATACACCATACCCAGCATAAAAAGAGCTTCGGGGTCGCCAGGGTGAATTTTCATGATATCTGCCAGTGTATTCATAGCAGCACCATATTGCTTGAGGATCAATTGAAATTCCGTAAGCTTAAGTTTTGTATGGATGCTGTCAGGATATAATTTGGCAGCGCGCTCAAGAGTCTGTAATGCAAGAGACGATTGCATATGATCAAGATATACATCTGCCAGAAGATGATGAGCTCTTAGATTCGTTGAGTCAAGTTTCATCACCTTGGCGAGATCTGCGATCGCCTGATCGTAAGCCTGGTTGTCAAAGAATATCTGAGCTCGTTTCAGATACAACTCTGCATTAAGGGGAGTTGATTTTATAGAATCTGACAAGAGATCAATTGCCGGATTACCTGTCAACCCTTCTTCATCACCAGCTTTTTGATTTGGTTTACAGCCTTGTGATGTTAAATGGATAATAGAAAATACAAATGCAATACTAATCGCCCGAATAGAAAAATTAAATCGTCTTAGCATTATTTACGTGAGAATAATTTCATTCCGATGTTAGCCAGATCATCCATCACACTACCGTCACCATCCGCATCAAGAAATCTGTGGAGGAGATCCATTTCCTGGTGTTCGTTCACTTGCGATTTGACAGTACCCGATAATAAATCACCGATGTTGCTGCTATCCAGGCCCTGCTGGTTTTTTGTTTTACCTATTGCAGCCAATACCATTGGCGCAAGCGAAATCATAAGCTTTCCGATCTGGGATTGATCTAATCCAGTCATCTTACCGAGCATAGCCGCTACATTGGATTGATTGCCTCCGAGGATATGACTGAGTATTCCTGCACCATCCAGAGTGCTTGAATTATCTGTTTGTTTATCGCCCATCAGGTATCCGGAAACGTCATTCAATATACTACCGTCATGATCTCGATCCAGCGCATTGACCAGCGAACTAGCTCCTTCAGGAGTAGCAGCATTTTTTGATAATTGGGCCATCAAGGTGGAAATAATGCCTGAAGCAGCTGCTTCGGTCTGTTGAGGTGAATCGGCGCCGATATGGTTTGTCAGTTGACCGATGAGATTTTGGTCCAGGTGGCCCTGAAGGAGTTCAATGAGGTTCATTTTTATGAAATTTAGACGGTTTATGGGTTTAAACGCAGAATAAAGAAGGTTCGGTATTGCGTTAATCATGGCAAGTTAGAGTAATTATTCTTTGAGAAAAAAGTGGTTAAAAACTGAAATCAGAAATGAATGTGCATAAGTATGGTAGGCCATTGAAAGACAGCACCTTAAAACAGTGTGGCACACTTAGGTGTGGCACACCTAGGTGT
>JBDUAU010000233.1:0-4365 GCA_040004485.1 Saprospiraceae bacterium | reverse complement strand
TTAATACTTCGATGATGAAATGATGAACAGGATAGAACGTGTGCTCCGGAAAAGAATCTGTTCCTAATCCATCCTGATTAGTGACCATGACGAGCTCGTAATTCAACTCATGAGCTATTTTTGAAAGATTGCTTATGACCTTTGGAAGAAATTCCAACTTCTCAAAGCTATCGATCTGAAAATCATGAGGCTCCTTAATAATGGTCCCGTCTCTGTCTATAAATAAAACTTTTTTAGCCATTGGTTATTTCTTTTATCGCTTTGATTAATTTTTGGTTTTCCAGTGCTGTTCCAATTGTAATTCTCACACAGTTTTTTACAACAGTGTTCCGGTTTCTGATTACAATTTGTTGCCCCACCAGTTTATTGTACAAATGGATGGCATCTTCGACTTCCACCAAGAGAAAATTGGCATCTGAAGGATAAATTTTCAAAACAGTTCTAATGGATTGAAGCTCCTGAACCATCCTTTCTTTTTCGCTTAAAATTTCGTTTATATTCAGCCGGTATTCAGCTTCTTTATTTAATGCATCCAATGCAACATGTTGTGTGAGTGAACTAATGTTATAAGGAGGTTTTACTTTGTTGTAATACTCCAGCACTTGCGGATTCATATACGCCACTCCTAGTCTGATTCCTGCCAATCCCCAGGCTTTACTAAATGTCTGGCTGACAATTAAGTTCGGATACGCACCTATTTTTTTAACAAAAGAAGCCTGGCTGCTAAAATCATTGTAGGCCTCGTCTATCAATACAATTCCTTTAAAATGATGGAGGATAAACTCAATGTCTTCCTCATGAAACAAGTTTCCTGTTGGGTTATTGGGCGAACAGATAAAAATTAATTTCAGGTTTTCATCTAAAAGAAACGGCTTTAATCTGTTGAGGTCAATTTGAAATTCCTGGCTCAATGGAAGTTTTATCAATTCCACCGCATTGATATTGGCGGATACTTCATACATTCCATAGGTAGGTGAAAATGTCAGGGCTTTGTCCTTATGGGGTTCGCAAAAAATGCGGTATGCCAGATCAATTATTTCATCGCTTCCACTCCCTAAAAATATCTGATTCTGATCGATGCTCTTTAACTCAGCCAGTTTTTGTTTTAGTGCGAATTGATACGGATCAGGATAGCGATTGTAGATGCCAAACGGATTTTCATTGGCATCGAGAAAGATACCCTCCTTGCTGCTATATTCTTCTCTTGCGCTCGAATAGGGGACAAGACTTTGAATATTTTTTCTGACGAGCTGTTGAATATTATTGTTCATTATGAATCTTTAGTAAGCGAATAGAAACTGCGTTTTTGTGTCCAGATAATTGTTCGGCTTCCGCCATGACCTCAATTGTTTTTCCTATGATTTGCAATCCATCTTTACTGATTTTCTGAAAGGTTATTTTTTTCAGGAAACTATCTAAAGAAACACCACTGTAACTCCGCGCATAACCATTGGTGGGCAAAGTATGATTGGTTCCGCTGGCATAATCACCCGCACTTTCGCAGGAATAATATCCAAGAAAAACAGACCCTGCGTTCTTTATTTTTTCTACGTAATATTCCGCATCTTCAATGGCTAAGATTAAATGTTCCGGGGCATAATAATTGCTAAAATCAATGCATTCGTCTATAGAATTGAAAATAATTGAAAAACTATTCTGTAATGCTTTTTCGGCAATATCTGCTCTCGGCAATGCAATACGTTGTTTTTCCAGAGCCATTTTTATATTATCAACCCATGCCTCATTATCCGCAAGTAAAACCACCTGGCTGTCTGCTCCGTGTTCTGCTTGTGAAAGCAAATCAGCAGCTACAAAATCGGGATCTGCATTTTGATCTGCAATGACCAGAACCTCACTTGGTCCGGCAGGTAAATCAATAGCAATCCCATTTTTTTGAACCAATTCTTTTGCTTTGGTCACAAATTGGTTTCCCGGTCCGAAAATTTTATCCACTTTAGGAATGCTCGCTGTGCCATACGCCATCGCGGCAATGGCTTGTGCTCCACCCACTTTATAAATTTCGGTTATGCCCAAAAATGAAGCTGCATATAATATGGCCGGATTTATATTTTCGTTTTTATCTGAAGGCGTGCATAAGACAATCCTTTTACAGCCTGCAATTTGAGCCGGTATGGCAAGCATTAGAATAGTGGAGAATAGGGGAGCAGATCCTCCCGGAATATAAAATCCTACATTTTCAATAGCTACACTTTTTCGCCAGCAAGTAACTCCCGGCATTGTTTCTACAGGTGGCTCTGTATTTTTTTGAGATATGTGAAAGATGCGAATATTGTTTGCAGCTATAGAAATCGCGGCTTTTAATTCTTCGGAAACCTGCGACGATGCTACTTCAATTTCTGAAGACGAGACCTTGAGGTTTGTCAGATGTACATGATCAAATTGCAATGCAAATTCTTTCAGGGCTTGATCGCCTTCAAGTTTTACCTTATTGATAATATGGAGGACTTTCTCTTCCAAATATTCAGAAGGAATAGCCGGTCTTTTGCAAAGGGTTTCCCATGCTGAATAAGGGGGATTGATGATTGTTTTCATGGTAGTCAAATTTCGTTTTAAAGAAACATTTTTTCTATTGGGACAATTAAAATGCCTTCTGCTCCGGCTTCTTTGAGTTCGTCTATAATATCCCAGAATTTATCTTCGCTGATGACCGAATGCAGGCTGCTCCATCCGGCCTTTGCCAATGGAAGTATGGTTGGACTATTCATGCCCGGAAGAATTTTTGCGATTTCGTTTATTTTATCATTGGGCGTGTTGAGCAAAATATATTTATTCCCTTTTGCCTTTTGAACGGAACGGATTCGGAACAATAACTTTTCTAAAATGATTTGCTTATCCGCATCCAAATCTTTGGAAGATGCCAAAACAGCCTGACTGCTTAATACTTTTTCCACTTCCTTTAATCCATTGGAAAATAATGTACTTCCGCTGCTTACAATATCACAGATTCCTTCTGCCAGTCCGATCCCCGGGGAGATTTCAACGCTGCCTGAAATCACTTCCAGAGTGGCCTTGACATTATTTTTTTGTAAGTATTCCGACAGTATGTTTGGATAGGAAGTAGCTATCCTTTTGTTGTTGAAAAAACTCAGACCGGTATAGTTGATTTCTTTAGGAACAGCTAAACTCAACCGGCAAGAAGAAAAGCCCAATTTTTCTACGATCCTGATATTTTTCCGGCTCTCCAGAAATACATTTTCACCGATGATGCCAACATCTGCAACACCTTGTTCTACATATTGCGGGATATCATCATCCCGGAGAAATAAAATTTCAATAGGGAAATTGAGAGATTCGGTAATCAGTTTTCCGCCACCGTTTGGGAATTCTATGCCACATTCTTCCAGGAGAAGAATGGATTTTTCACTTAGTCTTCCGGTTTTTTGCAGGGCAATTTTCAGTTTACTCATTTTAATTTCGTTTAAAATGTTTGAGTAAATCTGAGCCCGGGAAATTGTAAAAAAAAATCCCGTTTGATTTACTCAAACGGGATTAGATATTTTGATTTACATCAGATCATCAGCTCGCTTGAGTGCAAGTATGAGAATGATGATGATGTAACTTGTTAAACATTATGTTTTTTGTTCTTGAAGTTGTAAATATAAGTATATTTTTTCAAAATGCAAACTATCTTTTTGTCAGTCTGCTAAATTACCTTTTGAATCGATGATAGCGATTTGCCTGGTTTGCAAAAATGAGTCTGCTGCCATCAATGCATAGAGCGTGTTTCTTGCATCTTCCCCGCCCGCATTAAATTTAGTCCCATCAGACCATAAAGTGGATCTGCATTGGCTTGTATAGCCACTGCTCAGCACTACACTTACATTTTGATCGATTTAAACGACGAGAGTATGAATCATTGCTCGATCATTATTTCAAAGTTGCTCCTTAATTGAATGAACCGCTGTATACGAAGCCCGCTTGGTTTACCCTGAGCGCGTATTGGCTTGTGTATAGAAGTCGAAGGGTACAGTGGAGCCTGCCCTGAGCGTGTGAAAGGATGAGTTAGGCCAGTCGAAGGGTGAGAGGCGCACCCCGTTAGTATCAACAGGCGGGGCCGCCTACTCGATTTTATGCTTGTTTTCTACTTCGATCGTTGCCGCAATTTGATATTGAGTTGAAGTTCGCCATCTAAGCCGTCGTGAACAATTTTTTGTAGCGTTGAGATACGAACCTCTTTAACGTCGTTCTCGAGTTTGGAAATATAAGACTTGGTGGTGCCGCATCTCTCAGCAAGCTCTTCTTGGGTCATGCCTTGTTTATGTCTGGCTTCCTGTATCATAGCACCAAGTTTAAAGGTTTCGTATCCTGCTTCGAGTTTCTCTCGTTTAGGTGTTCCTCGTTTCC
>JBDUAU010000577.1:0-4374 GCA_040004485.1 Saprospiraceae bacterium | reverse complement strand
AATAATCTTTGGGTAGTAATAATGTTCTATTTCTAAAACTTTAGTGGCTATCTGATCTGCTGAATCTTCAGGATCAATATTTATTTCTTTTTGAAAGACGATATCGCCTTCATCATAATGCTCATTGACCTCATGGATTGTAATCCCTGAAATAATATCACCGGACGATTTTACTTTTTCATGTACATGATGACCATACATTCCTTTGCCTCCATATTTTGGCAACAGGGCAGGATGTATGTTGATAATATGACCATTAAATTCACGTACTAACCATGGAGGGACAAGAAGTAAGAAACCTGCAAGAACAATATGTGTTATTTCTTTCGTGCGAAGATCAGGCAGGACAATCTCCGGAGTAGCCCAACTTGATTTTGGAATGACAATGCTTTCGATTCCATGAGATGAGGCGACCTTTAATACTCCTGCATTGATATTATTGGAAATAATAAGGTTGACTTGTATGTATGTATGATCCTTGAAATAGGTACAGATTTTATCTGCATTGCTGCCCGCGCCTGAGGCAAAGATGGCGAGGTGGATCATTATCCCCTGATGGTACTATACTTGCCGCTATTCGATGGGTCAAGCTTTCGCATGATATCGTACACTGCATTTTTCTGTGTGCGGTCACCATTTTTAAGAATTTCCACAACCTCATCACTTTTAGCTGTGACAAACATCAGGACCCCAATACTATTTGGGTAGGATGTATTTGTTTTATCCACTTCTTTTAAAGCTTCAACCATTGTCGTCATTGCAAGGCCTGGATTCGAATGCAATACATCGAGGCTCTTCCGATGATAATTGTACCAGGCTTCTTTAAACGATTTAAACCGTGTATTCAGAAGATTTTCCATTATCCAATATCTGGTTGTTTTACGACTCAAAGCTGTCCAGCCTTTGTCCGCATCGGATACATTTGGCGGTACAATATTAATGATGCTTTGCGCTTTTTGAAATTCAACATCTCCCGCGCCCAACGCAAAGCTTTCCGCATCAAGTCCAAGAATGAGGTGTACATAAAATGAGAAAACAGCAGAAAGATTATCTTTAAAAGTTTCGGTACCGTTTTCAATAGGAGCAAATTCCTGGTATGTGAATACAACATCACGGTCTACGTGATTGATCAATACCGTTTTATATTCTGAACCGTATACTGGTCTAATCGCTTTGATAGCGATATCTGCTTTATATGAATTGTTACCCAATTCGGCAGTGATATTCACCTGAAAATTACATTCGATTTTCTCGTACGGTTTGTAGTCATCATCTGTCCATTTCTCCTGGCCGAGAAACTCTTTAAGATCTCTTTCAAGCGTTTTAAAAACAGCGGGGTCTGTACTTTGAAGTTTTGGCACACTTACGCCTACTACAGCATTGAGTTCCTGAGCATATGTGCCGAACGTCAGTCCGAAGATGGAAAAACATATCAGCAAGTATATTATTTTAATTCTCTCCATTAGTATTTCTTATTTGATGGATGGCATCGACAATATCGGATGCAACATCTTTCTTGGATTTTAACTCAAAGTGCTTCCGTTTATTGTCCGGATATAGAAATGTTACTTTATTTGTATCATGCCCAAATGCCGCGCCATGATCTTTTGGATTGTTCAGCACGATCATATCCATGTTTTTTTTGTACATTTTTTCAATGGCATTTGTTTCTCCATCTTTTGTTTCAAGTGCAAAACCGACAAGGATCTGATGATCGCGTTTTTTAGAACCGAGTGTAGCAGCTATATCCGGCGTACGAACCAATTCAATCGTCATCCTGTCAGAGTCTTTTTTAATCTTTTCAGGAGATACCACAGCAGGCTTGTAATCCGCGACAGCTGCAGCTAAAACAGTTATATCTGATTTTTGGAAGTATGATTCACATGCAGCAAGCATTTCATCAGCAGATGTTATTCGTTCAATTCGGATCCGGTCATCAACCGGCAATACACTATCAGGTCCCAAAATCAAAGTAACTTCTGATCCTCGTGATGCAAATTCTTCAGCAATCGCAACTCCCATTTTACCAGTGCTATGATTTCCTACATAACGGACAGGATCTATTGCTTCGTAAGTCGGCCCGGCATTGATCAGAACTTTCAAACCAGCCATATCTTGTTTGAAAAGGAAAAATTCTGATAATCGTTCAATGATATCCTGAGGCTCAGCCATACGACCAGGTCCATTCAATCCACTTGCGAGTTCGCCGATACCAACATCAATGATGAAATTACCAAAGGATTGAAGCCTGCTTATATTTTCAACAGTACTTGGATGTTGCCACATGTCAAGATCCATTGCAGGAGCAAAAAAGACCGGACACCTTGCAGATAAATATGTAGCCGTCAACATATCTGAACTGAGTCCGCATGCGCAACGAGCAAGTGTATGTGCAGTCGCCGGAGCGATAATGATGGCATCAGCCCACAAACCCCATTCGACATGATTAGTCCATGTCTCGCTATCATGAATATTTGATGCTACAGGATATTTTGATAGGGTAGAAAAGGTAAGTGGCGAAACGAAATCCGATGCAGAAGAAGTCATGATGACACGGACACTGCAGCCTTCACCTGTCAATAACCTGATAAGGTAAGCTGCTTTATATGCAGCTATGCTTCCACATACACCTAGGATGATTTTTTTACCTGTTAATGAAGACATACCTTATAGTAAGGTTAGGATGCACTATCACTCAGCGTCTTCCGGAAATTCTTCTTCTCTAACTACAGGTTCCGGATAGCGCCACTCCAGATCACCATTGATAAATTCCTCTGTAGCCAGGATGGTCGGATTTGCCATTTTCTCGTATGAGCGTGAAATCTCAATCTGTTCTTTGTTTTCATGGATCTCTTCAATTGTTTCTGTCACCACAACAAATTCTTCGAGCTTGTCATGTAGTTCTTTTTTCAGATCCGAGGAAAGTTGTCGGGCGCGACGTGTGATGATAGCGATCGATTCGTAGATATTAGTCGTACGTGATGAAAGATCCTTTATGTCTCTTGCTTTAACATTAGGATCGATATTCGTTGACAGGTTTTTTATATTACTCATTTTGACAGATTTTTAGCGTTCGAATTTATTTGTTTGTTGATTTCTCTTGCTTCTTTTGCATGAGGTCCTTTAGGATAACGATTCATGTATTCAGTGTACATTATTTTTGCATCCTCATATCGTTCTGCCCTTTTAGCATACACACTTCGGAATGCATATTCGTAGGATGCTTTCAGAATGAGAAAGCGTACAGTTTCGGCCCTTGATGATTCAGGAAATGAAGACAACATGTTTTTAAATGATGTCACTGCCGCCTGGTATTGACTCAGATCATAGTAAAGCTGACCTTGTGCGAATGCTTTTTCTTCAAGCTTAGATCTCAATTCATCGATCAGCTTATTGCATTCAGGCACTCTTTCGCTTTCAGGATATTTATTGGCAAAATCCTGGAAGGCATTTATTGCTTTTATGGATGGATCCTGATCAAGCCTGAATGAAGGAGATTGTTTGTAGTAGGAATACGCAATCATATAATCTGCTTCTTCCGTGTAGGAACTATAGCCGAAGGTGGTTGTAAAATTTGTGAAGTACGTGGCGGCCAATTCATAGTTCGCAAGGTGAAAATGAGTGTAGGCATATTTGAAAAATAATTCCTCTCCCTGGGCTGTTCCACGGTATTGATTAAGGATCAATTCCATGAGCGTTTGCGCCCTCAGATAATCACCATTATCATAGTATTTGATAGATGTCTTGAGAATCCGCCCGGGATCATTGCTGATCCGGACCTGCTCAAATTCACTCTTGCAGGCGGTTAATGTACTGATAACCAATAAACTGTAAATGAAAAACCGCATCGACGCTTTTTAAAATGGTTTGCAAAGATATGACATATTATTTTATCTGTGGCTAAGGTTTTATCCTGTCAATCAAGGTATTAGCTCAATCCTCAGGAGCCACGCTGATACCGTTCCAGAACGTCAGCAATAGCTCTGTCATTGCCCAACCTGGGTACCTTATTCTGACCACCAAGTTTTCCGATTGATTGCATGTACCGGCTGAACGATCCGGGCGGTAATGCCCTGACGATAAGTGGTTGCAGAATTTTCCCTTCGATCAGATCTTCATAATATAAATTCTGCTCTACCATAGCTTTGTCAAGGTCCTTGGAAAAAGTCTTCAATTCAGCAGGTTCTTTCCCAAATTCAATCCACCATTCATGATAAGGCTTTTGTCCATCACCAGGATTTACTTGCGGGGCTACTGTAAATTCATTTATAAGGCAGGGGTTTTTCAAAACGGTCAGACGTAATCCTTCTTCCACTTCTTTCGCAATCACATGCTCACCGAAAGCAGAAATAAAATGTTTTATACGACCTGTTA
>JBDUAU010000538.1:0-4376 GCA_040004485.1 Saprospiraceae bacterium | reverse complement strand
TACACCACCAATCACAGCTCTGACTATATAAACAAATGGAATTTTGACATGTATGGACAATAACGTCCTCCACTTAAATGCCTCCAGGAGCCAGTTGACAGGCATCATGAGGAAGACAATGGTGAACCACCAAAAGGTCTTGTCAAAAGAGATGAGGGAAAGATTTGCAAAGTGATTGCTCCTGGACCATAGTTGGAATCCAAGTAACCCAAGAAGAAAAATGGTCATCAGCCATCTTACGGCCGGATGTCTTAACCAATGCATCTCGTAAAAGTAGGGGGAAAAGGCGGAAGAGGCAGAAGAGGTAGAAGAGGTAGAAGAGGCGGAAGGGGCGGAAGAGGTAGAAGAGGCAGAAGAGGTAGAAGAGGTAGAAGAGGCGGAAGGGGCTGAAGAGGCAGAAGAGGCTGAAGAGGTAGAAGAGGTAGAAGAGGCGGAAGAGGTAGAAGAGGCGGAAGGGGCGGAAGAGGTAGAAGAGGCGGAAGAGGCGGAAGAGGCAGAAGAGGCGGAAGGGGCGGAAGAGGTAGAAGAGGCGGAAGGGGCGGAAGAGGCGGAAGGGGCAGAAAAGTTAAAAGGCTGGATGTTAACTAGGAGGAGGAGTAAAATGAAAATTCAAAAGATTCAATGTAGGTGACATCCCCTATTCACAATTCACAATTCACAATTCGCAACTCACTGCTCACAACTCACAATCCACGATTATTTAACTTGTGCCACATTTTACAATCCGCGACCGTCCGGAATGATTAAAGAAAAACCATGGAAATCCTTATTATTCTCATTCTTATCCTGATCAACGGTTTATTTTCTATGTCTGAAATAGCGCTTGTTTCAGCCCGAAAAAACAGGCTTAATTATTCTGCCCAAAGAGGAAATCGGGGCGCAAAAATTGCGCTTGATCTCGCCTCAAATCCAAGTAAGCTTCTGTCCACTGCTCAGATCGGAATCACACTTATCGGGATAATGACCGGTATCTATAGTGGCGAAAGAATAACACAAGGTCTGGAAGAATATTTTTTAGGATTCCCACTGTTTGCGCCATACGCACATACATTGTCCATCACTGTTGTACTGATCATCCTCAGCTTCTTTGCATTAGTATTGGGCGAACTCGTGCCGAAGCGGATCGGCCTGACTTATCCGGAAACTATTGCCAAAACCGTTGCCTTCCCGATGAAAATAATCGGTTACATCATGGCACCTTTCATCTTTCTTTTAACCAACACTACTGATCTGCTTTTAAAAATATTCAATGTCAAACCATCAAGCAATAGCAAAGTCACAGAGGAAGAAATAAAAGCGATCATCAAGGAAGGCACGGAAGAAGGTGAAGTACAGGAGATCGAACAGGATATAGTCAACCGGGTATTTAGTGTCGGGGACAGAAGTGTAAGCTCGCTGATGACCTCCAGAAAAAAAATGACGGCTCTCGACCTGGCCGATACAAAAGAAGAAGTGAAAAAACTAGTGTCGCATGACATGCATAATTTTTACCCGATCTATGACAGCGACGTGCAGGATATCGTGGGCATCGTCAGCCTGAAGCGATTATTCGCAGAAATTGAAAAGGATGAATTTAATCTGAAGAATATTCTATCTGAACCCTCTTACATCGCTGAAGGAGCTTCTGCATACCAGGCGTTGGCGCAATTCAAGCAAACAAATATTCACTATGCTTTGGTGATTGATGAATACGGTTCGACACAAGGTATACTGACGATGAGTGACATACTCGAAGCTCTTGTCGGCGAGGTATCAGAATTTTATGGACAGGAATATAGGTTTGAAAAACGTGATGATAATTCCTGGCTCATTGACGGGCATTATCCTCTGCCGGATTTTTTAATTGAATTCGGAATGGAGGATTTTATCAAAGATTTCGAAGTCAATACAGTGGGCGGACTCATCATCCAGGTGCTGGGACATATCCCAAAAGAAACTGAAAAAGCACGTTGGGAACATTTTGAATTTGAGATCCTTGATATGGATGGACCGAAGATTGATAAGGTGCTTGTGGTGAGGAAGAAGGGAGAGTAGAAAAGTGTGTGATTCGACACTTCGACTTGCCTCGCTCTTACCTTGTGCTACAGCTCAGTGCATCGCCTGCTCCACTCATCCTCGTTCTACAGCTCATCAACCGATGTGAGGCGTGAGATGTGAGGCGTGAGACGTGAGACGTGAGACGTGAGGCGTGAGGCGTGAGGCGTGAGATGTGAGGCGTGAGATGTGAGGCGTGAGATGTGAGGCGTGAGGCGTGAGATGTGAGATGTGATGTGATGTGAGGCGTGAGGCGTGAGATGTGAGGCGTGAGATGTGAGGCGTGAGATGTGAGATGTTAGGTTTCTCCGTGAACTCCGTGCGAAACAAGAAGAAAGGTGAGGGCTTTTTTTCATCCACTTCTCTACGTCAGAATTTATTTCTTATTCTAATAAAATTTTAATAAATTTCGTACTCATCAAAACCTCCTGACTCCCCAAACGCTAACCAATATCATCAACCTTAAATCTACTTTTATGAAAAACCAACTTCTATGGGCGTTTAGCCTTCTAGTTCTTCTCATGATCGCCTGCAAACCTGCAGCCACGACGGAAGAAGCCGCGACAGCCGCTAAGACGGATTCCACTGCCGCAATGGCACCTAAGGCACCTGCTGAATTTGCAGATGCGAAATACAGCGAAATTGTCAAAAACGGACAGGCTGCTTTATCAAAAGGCGATGTGGCTGCATGGTTATCCTCTTTCGCTGACAACGCTGTCTATGTCTGGAACAATGGTGACAGCCTTGCCGGCAAAGCAGCCATCACAGCATATTGGACGAAGAGAAGGGCAGATGTCGTTGATTCCCTCACTTTTAAAAATCAGATTTATCTGCCGATCCAGGTTAATACACCTCAAAGTGTTGAAGCTCCCGGCGTATGGGTTTTGGCCTGGTATCAGACTTTTGCAAAATATAAAACCACAGGCAAAAAAATGAATCAGTGGATGCATGCTGATACTCACTTTGACGCAAACGGTAAAATAGACCGTGTCATTCTATACAGCGACAGGTCATTGATTAATGCCGCGATGACAAAGTAAAATAAATTAATTTTTAAATTATGTATTAAGGGTACGGACAGGTCGCAACCTGTCCGTACCCTTAATAAATTAATGGGAAACCTTCCGCAGTTTGAGCCTACGGACATCAATCAGGTCTTGTTGTTATTTCTTTTCCCAAACAATTTTCACCGCCGACATTTTCTCGTTTTCAAAACGGATCTCAGGCTTAATCGTAAATCCGCTTTTTAAATAAAAGGGTAAAGGAGATTCATACGGCTCACCATTTTGCCTGATATTCCGATCATGATCGATGACCCATCCATTTAAACGGGTCTCATTTTCCTTTATATGATCAAGCATCATGCGGCCAAGGCCAATGCTATGATACAGGCTATTGATAATGATTGAAAACCACCTGTCGTTCTCACGATCAAACGTATAGGCCCACCCTATGATTTCATTCGCATCATCAAGCATGAGAAAATGTGTATGCCCGCCTGATGCATTGAGGTATTCTTCAAATCCTTCTTTTGAGATAAGAAGCTGTTGCGGATATTCGCGGTTCCATAAATACACAATGGTTTCCTTTTGTGCTTTTGATAGTTCGGATGTGGTGATGATTTTCATTTTACTATTCGGCAGTATTTTAAATTATGATTTATGCATTTTGAAAAGATGTGTGCATGGCCTGGTGTATGGATAGTGCTTAATAAGCCTAATAAAAGACTTTTATTCGGAAATAGAAAATTGTCTGAATCCTATCCTATTAAACGTTAATTTTAAGAAAATAAAAAGCAACGATGAATACGCTAATGTATAAACGCTTTTTACTTGTTAAGGACAATTTCTATGTTGATCCGGAGAAAACATATAATGCCGCTCTTTCTGCCACCTATTATGAACCCGAACATGTAACAGGCCTTCGAAGCACTACGGTCTATCATGAGCCGGGGGTGAAATCAAAATTGGAAAAAATACTTGGAATAAAAATCACAAGATGGGATACGGATCCCGTAGAGGAAAATGGAGTTTTCTACCAGGGGTTTTCGAAAGGCCGTTCAAAGGAAACTCCGGGTGTCCATTCGGACGAACCTTTCAATGATATCACCATCGTCATTTATCTCACACCGGATCTGCCGATAGATTGTGGCACATCATTATGGATGCATAAGAAAACCGGTTTATGCGATCCCCCCATGCCACGTGATGCACGTCGGTTCAAAACCCGACTTTCGAAAATGAGGGAACAGTTTGAAAAGGAATCTAAAGACCGGAGAAAATGGATGGAGACAGATCGTGTGGGTTATCGGTTTAACCGGATGGTGGCTTATCCATCAGGTG
>JBDUAU010000536.1:0-4387 GCA_040004485.1 Saprospiraceae bacterium | reverse complement strand
AGGATCATGTTCGAATGCATTGCCGATGACGATGACGTCAGCTCCGGCTTCAAGATTCTCTTTTACTTTTTCAGCAGATCTTATCCCACCACCGACAATGATCGGAATCGAAATCGCTCCTCGCACTGCAGTGATCATATCACAAGGTATAGGCTTTGTTGCCCCACTTCCAGCATCCATAAATATCAAGCGCAAACCCAACATCTCTGCAGCGAGTGCCGTACAAACAGCAATATCAGATTTATTGGCAGGGATCGGTGAGGTATTGCTCATATACAAAACTGTGGTCCCGACTCCACCATCTACAAGCATATAACCTGTAGGTAATACTTCCAATTGACTCAACTTAAGATACGGTGCCGCGATCACATGCTGGCCAATCAGCAAATCAGGATTCCTGCCTGAAACCAATGAAAGAAACAGAATAGCGTCAGCATGATAACTCAGCTGATATGAATTGCCCGGAAAAAGGATGAGTGGAATGGGACATCTCTTGCGGATCATCTCAAGACATTGATCCAGTTGACTGTTGACCAGTAGACTGCCGCCGATAAAAAAGTAATCCACCTTGCAATGAATGGACAGATCGATGATCTGATCCAGCTTTCCCATCCGCATTTGATCCGGATCAATCAATACGGCCAGCTTCTTCTTCCCCTGTTGCCTGGCGTTGACAAGGTCAGTATAGATTTGATTCCGGCCGGTTTCCATCGTTCAAAGATAAAAAAGACCATGGACCATGGACCACAGACGATGGACGGGGCAGACAGACGATGGACCATGGACCGCAGACGATGGACGGGGCAGACAGACGATGGACCATGGACCGCGGACGATGGACAGGACACGGACCGGGGGTTTAAGAGACTCGACAAGGCATGGGCAAAAGCGAAGGCGAAGGCGAAGGAAATAAATAGGCAATAAGCAATTTGCAATTTGCAATTAAAAGAGGTGGAGATTTGAACTCCATAGGAACGAAATGATTCACGGAATTTCAAACCCTCATATTTCGCTCGGAGATCACAGAGAAAGTTTACACGGAGCTCACGGTAAAAAACTCACGGCTCACGCCTCACGACCACCACAGATCACCACCACAGATTACGCAGATTTACTAGATCACCAAATCACTAGATCACCAGATCACTAGATCACTAAATCACCAAATCATCAGATCACCAGATCATGCTTCGACCTTCACTCGCTCATCCATGTTCTACAGCTCAGCAACCGCCAGATCACCAGATTAAACAAAGTGTTTGAGCATCCTTACTTCCTCATTCGTCAACGGCCTGTATCGGCCTCGGGGAAGATTTTTCTTTGTCAGGCCGGCATAGTATGTTCTGTCAAGTTTGATGACTTCATATCCCAGGTGTTCGAAGATTCTGCGGATGACGCGGTTTTTTCCGGAATGAATTTCAATGGCAACTTCTCGTTTTGACTCACCCTCGACATAGTGAAGGCTATCAGCTTTTATTTCACCATCTTCAAGTGTGACACCTGAGCGGATCGTTTCAAGATCTTTCAGACCAAGATTTTTATCAAGCGTTACCTGGTATACCTTTGGAACATTATATTTTGGATGAGAAAGCTTTTTGGTTAGCTCACCATCATTCGTCAGCAACAAAAGACCTGTTGTATTTCTGTCTAATCTTCCTACAGGATATACACGTTCACTTATTTTACTTTCGAGGATATCGATGACAGTTTTTCGTCCTTTTTCATCAGATGATGTGGAAAGAATATTTCGGGGTTTATTCAACAGGTAGTAAACAAATTTATCAACTGTTTTGATAGACTTGCCTTTATACACAACCACATCTTCTTTTTTTACCTTATATCCCATTTCCTGCACAACGACACCATTGACTGTGACATGTCCCTGCATGATGAGCGTATCAGCCGCGCGACGACTGGCGATGCCGGCGTGAGCGAGATATTTATTGAGACGCATTTCTTCCATAAATCAATTGGCAATGTGCAATAAGCAATGGGCAATGGGCAATAAGCAATAAGCAATAAGCAATAAGCAAAATTAAAAGAGGACGCAGATTAAATAAGAAAAATTAGGATTTACTAAGATTTGATTTTCCTAAAGAGTGATTGAGTCCCTTTTCCGAAGACCTCTACTTAAACTGGCAGCTAAGACCAATTCCTACGACTTTTTTAAAACGGAATGGGTTCATCTTCTTCATTAATCCTGGAAGGCCGTGTGATGATGGCATTGTAATTATCAACTGGTCCTTTGCCTGAAATATCATTGAAGAAATCATCGCCCGGATCCGTAAACTTGGCGAATTGGCTGATGAATTTCAGATTGACTGTTCCCAGTGCACCGTTTCGATGTTTGGAGACAATGATTTCAGCCTGGTCCTTTGAGATCGTCGGATCAGATTCCATTTCGTAGTAATCCGGACGATAGATGAACATGACGATATCTGCATCCTGTTCGATAGCACCTGAATCCCGGAGATCTGAAAGTTGTGGACGTTTATTTCCACCACGTGTTTCTACTGCACGACTGAGCTGTGATAGTGCGATGACCGGCACATCGAGTTCTTTCGCCATTGTTTTGAGCGCACGTGAGATAGAACTGATTTCCTGTTCGCGTGTTCCGCCTCGTTTGCTGCTATCCGGACCGGCAGTCATCAATTGCAGGTAATCGACTACGACGAGTTGGATGTCGTGTTGCATCTTGAGACGACGACATTTTGCGCGCAACTCGAAGATGTTGATAGCTGGAGTGTCATCGATGAAGATAGGCACATCACTGAAGCGTTCTACAGCTGTATTGAGTTGTTGCCATTCATAATCTTCAAGTTGTGCATTACGAAGTTTTGAACCGGGGATCTCAGCAACCATTGACATCAGACGGTGTGTCAATTGTAAAGCTGACATTTCCAATGAGAAGAAAGCAACAGGTTTATTAAAGTCAAGTGCAGCATTTCTGGTCAGTGAAAGTGTGAATGCTGTTTTACCCATACCTGGTCGTGCAGCTACGATGATCAGATCTGATCGCTGCCATCCGTTTGTAATCTTATCAAGTTCGGTGAAGCCTGCAGGGACGCCATTGATACCATCAGCTTTTTTTGAGAGGGCTTCAAGTTCTTTTTGTGCTTTGACAGCGAGATCTCCGAGCCTGCTGTATCGGCGGTTAAGATTTTTCTGCGTGATGTCGAAGAGATTGCTTTCCGCTTCGTCAAGCATCTGGAATACATCTTTTGTATCTTCAAATGCATCGCCGATCGTAGATGTGCTCACTCTGATCAGCTCACGCTGAATATGTTTTTGCGCGATGATTCTTGAGTGAAATTCAAGATTGGCGGCACTCGCTACTTTATTCGTCAATTCCGCAAGAAAACCGACGCCTCCTGCCATTTCAAGATTACCTGCTTTTTTGAGGGCTTCATGAACGGTGAGGATATCGACCGGTTGTGATCGTTCGAAAAGGCGGATCATCGCCTCGAAGATGACAGAATGTGGTTTTTTATAAAAACTGTCCGGTGTCAGGATATCAAGGACGACGGCCATAGCGTCTTTGTCCAGCATAAGGGCTCCGAGGACGACTTCTTCGATCTGAGTGGCCTGCGGTTGTAGTTTTCCATAGACCAGATTGGTCAGGTCATTGTCTGAGCGTATAGGTTTTAGCCTTGTGCCTGAAGATTGAGGAGAGTATTGATTTGGCTCAGCCATTGTTAAAGTGAAAAGTGAACACTTCGACTCATCTTCAAACAAGTTTGAATTGATGGGGCTCAGTGCGAGAAACAAAAAACTTCAAAAGGGGCTCAAAACTAAACCACTGTACATGCATTACAAAATCGTGTCAAGTGTTCTGGTTTGGGTAATGTTGATAACCTTCAGAGATTCAGTGGAAAAGAATGTTAGAAAATAAATTTCCGGTCTTCTGAATCCTGAATATACGCATAATAACAATCCTTTATTTGATAAAGTTGATTCACCCTAAGCCTAATTTTCAATAAGATTGAGGTCTCAGAAATGTATATTGTTGAAAAGAAAATGTATAAAAGTGTGTTCAGTAAATGACGTTAAGCATTTTAGATTTTGCCAAAACCGGGGTAGACATGTGAGAAAATAATATATAAAATATTTTTTATCTGATGATTGGTAAGCAGTTGATGTGGTGTAAGGATATTTGACGAACCAGGTAAAATCTTTGTCATCCATGACAATGAATAATTAGAATCAAGAAAATCGAGCAAATATTCCATACGTCTCCTGTGCCGCCCTATCCCACGAAAACTCCTTAATCCTTTTATATCCTTTCGCCACTAAATCCTCCCGCACATTCTGATTCACTGCAATCGTATTCAGGTGATGCGCCAATTGCTCTGCATCAAGTGGATTAAAATAAAGCGCTGCATCACCC
>JBDUAU010000624.1:0-4388 GCA_040004485.1 Saprospiraceae bacterium | reverse complement strand
ATTGCATACGAACCAGATAAATTGACACTCGTCCCATAAAACGCCATGGGGGTTGGATGAATATCAGTGAATAGATTTGATACTATCCATGTCGTGCCATTGAAACGGTACATGTATGCCTTACCCTGATCCGCATATGATAAATTAGTATCCGGTGCCCCTACAAGAATATTATTTTCTGAGATAGCAACAGCACTACCAAAATGATTATACGACCCGGTTGCGTCGGATAGTTTTTGCAACAAAGCCCAATTCGTACCATTAAATTGAAACACTATTGCAGAGCCTGCATCGTCATAGCCATCTATATCATCTCCCCGAACGCCAACGATGGCCATATCCCCGATAATACCTACACTTAGCCCAAAATAATCATCAATACTTCCAAAAGTTTCAGCGACCTGATTCATGAATTGCCAGCTTGTTCCGTCAAATTGATACATACTTGCTGCACCCTGACTGGCATTTGTAAATGGAGCTCCAATGATCGCACGTTCTCCCGAAATATTAACGCTTCGTCCAAATTCATTACCTGCTGCAGCTTGTACCTGATGAATTTTCTCAACAAAATCCCAGGAGGTTCCATTAAAATGAAAAAAACATGCAGATCCCTGATTTGAATAGCTTTCATCATCCCTGGGTGATCCAATAATGATATTATCTCCTGATATGGAAACACAATCTCCAAATTGATCACCTGACGCGCCTTCCGGATCAGATAATTTTTGAAAAAAGTCCCAACTCATTCCATTAAAAACAAAGATACTTGCAGAACCCTGAAAGGGTATGCCTGGATTGTCAGCATACGCACCCACTACTGCAACATTTCCGGAAACGGAAACACTACATCCAAATCCTCTGTTTTCTCCGGCTGTTAAATCTGCTACAGGTTGATAAGCAGATATATTCCCATTCGTCGCACAGTCACCCCATACGCCATACCCAATATTTCCATTGTAATTATTTGGAGGAGGAGGAAGAACCAAGGCTTCCCAGTTGGCATTTCCTGCATCATCACTTGTCAATATTTTTCCAATACCAGCATTTGGTGTTATGAGCAATGCATTTGGCTTCAGTGTATCAACTTTTATATTCCCATTTACATCCAGCTTTTCAGCCGGAGTGATGGTACCGATGCCTACATTTTGTGCAACGAGAATACTATGAAAATTGACAAACACACAAATGATAAAAGAACACATTATTTTATTTAGCATGATATTTATATGTTGATTAATTATTCTTCCTTTCCAATGATTCAATCCTTGCTATCATTGAATTCATCTCAGTTTTCAATTGCTCGTTTTTTTTCTGAAGCTGTTCAACTTTAGTATTTAATTCCTGTGTCGCTTTGACAAGAGGGACCACAAATTGCTCGTAGCTCAGGGTATACAATTCCTTACTGCTTTTAGGAATAGTAATACCGCTGAAATCATAACCTGCCGCTGCCGCTGCTACTTCAACATCCTGAGCCAGAAAACCGGAAAACTTTATTTTTTCGATGTCATATTTACCCGGATAGTCTTCATTATCTGCATTGCCAGTGATTTCGCTCATCGCTTTAATGTTGCGATGATAGGTGACCGGTCTGAGACGTGTGATGAATTCTAATCCTTTCACATCTTCCTTAATATTGGTCTTCACGCGGGAATCTGAATAGGTGGACCAGGTCACATTTCCTCCAATCCATGCTGAGCTCAAATTGCCCAGAAAGACCTGGTTATTTGCAGCATTTAAATAGCCCATATTCCCAATACTTATGCTATTGTTAATAAATGGTGAGCCGGGATCAATACCGCTTTCATATCCTATCGAAACATTGTCATGGCCACCAACCAATTGGTTGAGCGCACCATATCCAATGGCCGTATTCTGATACCCGGTCGTATTATTATACAAAGAAGCATATCCTTCACTTGTATTTGAATACCCTGTAGTATTATGTTGCAAAGCAAGATATCCCACGGAAGTGTTATAGCCGCCATTAAGATTAGACATCAGTGCCCCATATCCAATGGCTGTATTTGCAATACCGCTTGTATCCTCAAAAAGGGCATAGGAACCTACAGCTGTGATATAATCATTCGTCAGATGTTTAGGGAGTGAAAATGCCCCTACTGCTGTATTATAATTGCTGGTCCTGTTATTAAGTAAGGCCTGCATTCCAATACCAGTATTATAATAGCCGGTAGTGCCATAAAAAAGAGCATTGCTACCAATAGCTGTATTACTGTAGCCGGTGGTATTATATATCATCGCAGCTGTTCCGTAAACTGTGTTACCATATCCCGTCTTATTGAATAATAGAGAATAATAGCCCGACGCTGTATTCTGTGAACCAGACGTGTTTTTAAATAGCACGTATGCCCCATTCGCAGTATTATAACCACCTGTTGTGTTTGAATAAAGGGAATTGACACCGGAAGCAGTATTATATGAGCCACTCAGATTTGATCTGAGGGCCTTTGTACCAAATGCAGTGTTTTCTGATCCTACCGTATTTGAATCAAGTGCGGAGAATCCGACAGCCACGTTATAGCTACCAGTAGTATTTGCGTATAATGATTCTGCACCCACACTAGTATTCCAGCTTCCTTGCGTATTTTTCGGCAATGCAAGCGATCCGATTCCAACATTCTTAATTCCAGTCGTATTGGAAATCCCGGAACTGTCCCCTAAAAAATAATTTCTCAATTGTGCATCCAGTTCTCCTGCCCATGTATTATTTAATCTAAATCGCAGCGGAAAAGTATCTGTGGTACCTATAAAATTAATTTCAGGATCTGTATCTGTATTTCCATACGTCGACCATACTCTTAATCGCTCGGCAAGATCAGACCAGAGCGTACCGGTGTAATACCAGAATGTATTTGTAGTCGTATCAAATAAGACTAAGCCTTGTGCAGGGTTTAGAATTCCATATCGTCCTTCGGATGATGTCCTGGGAAGAAGTATTCCCTGCGAACTACTTTTTATATCCAGTATCGCACTCGAATCCGCTGGCGTGCCATCCGCGCTTATAGAGATACCCTGTGAAAAACCATTAACAAAAGGAAGAGTCCACAGAAACACAGACAGGATGAAAAATTTCATTCAGGATTTTTTTCTTCAAAAATTGAACAATTCAATCGGCCAGACAATCCTCCTTTTGAGTGAAATCACATTTCCTACTTAATACATGATATTCACATTTCCCACAATTTCCAGCACGGATATGCCTATGAGTGTCAAAGATTTGGGCATTCCGTTTTCGAAATTGTGTTGCAAAATCATATTTTCAAGGATCAGATTTCCTTCAACCAAAAGAGCCCCTCCATTTGTCATGGCAGCTGCATTTTTCAAGGCTAAATTTTCAAGGTTGAATATTTTCCCGGGAAATAGGTGGAAAATCCTGGACGTATTATTTCCGGATATGGTCAAATTCATCATACCCAGACCGGAAAGAATGAGATTCTTATTAATGTCTATTTCACCGGAAGTCAGCGTGATGGTTTGATCCATTAGTACAGGTGAGAATGTAATTGTTGCTCCGTTGCTCGCTGTCGAGATGACTTCGCGAAGAGAGCCCTGACCATTGTCATTCGTATTGGTTACCTGGGTTGCACCACCTATTGCAATGAAATTTCCAGCATCAGCCCCTATATCAACCGGCGTCAATCCTGAACGAACCTGGCCGTCAAAATCAAAGGTGACCCCGACATCTTGACCATTTCCCTCAGCAGGCGTCGGAAGCGATGGATGAAGATGTATGTTAGGAATAGTATTTGTTGGATCTAAATATTGTGGATCACCTTGTAAACTTGCAGCATCTTGCCCAACCGCTGATTGCCAGGATGCTAAATCAGTAATATCGGCACCATTGAACAACCCAAATACAGTGCCTGCACCATTTGTATAGTAAAGGTCATTGTTAATAGTTAGCCCCGGAGGGTTAGCAGATGTGCCCCCTACTCTAATAGCGTAATTTTTTCCGGTTGCCCCATTGTTTGATCTGGCATTTACAAAAATGTTATCTATATAGCTTCGTGAATTATTTACTACGATACTATTAAAGGCAAATGAATTTGAATTTCCCGCATTTGGCGCCCCTCCTATGTATACATTGTTGTGGAAGAAATTATTCGTTCCAAATGGCTCATTGATCCCACTTACCATACATGCATTTGAAATTTCTGCTCCAATAGCAATCATATTGTTTCGATACGTTGCGGTTCCTCCTGCTACTCTTATTCCATTTATTTCAGCCGTAGAGTTGCTAGTAGCAGAGTTAAGCGAGTA
The DNA here is from genome assembly GCA_040004485.1 of Saprospiraceae bacterium. Lineage (GTDB taxonomy): Bacteria > Bacteroidota > Bacteroidia > Chitinophagales > Saprospiraceae > Opimibacter. The sequence goes on along the minus strand of JBDUAU010000624.1, from coordinate 110 downwards.
AATGAAATTACGTTCTACAATATTTGTTCCGGTAGAACCTGTAAATTCAATACCTGTAATGTTAGTTGCATCTGATGCGTTTGAATTACTCAAATGATGTATTGTGTTTT
>JBDUAU010000588.1:0-4399 GCA_040004485.1 Saprospiraceae bacterium | reverse complement strand
GACCTAGTGGTCATAGCCCCAGTACCGGGTGACTTAATAGTCAATAAAACCGGTGCAGTGCAGAATCATTTTATGTTTTCCACCTATTCGAAAGAATGGAGGATAAACCAACTTGAGATGAGAGAAAGCACAAATGGATAAGGGATTCATACATCATCAGTGGTGGATGGATCCCTTTCCTTTTGCACACATGTTACTGTATAATGACTTTAAACCAGGTTGAGTTACCTTCTGTTGAAGTGATCCTGATAAAACAAACACTACCGGAAGCTGCACGGGGTGATTCAATTGAAGCAGGAACAGTTGTTTTGAATTTTTCTGATGATGAAATCAGTTGCCCATTCACATCCCACCATTGTATACTCTTTATTGTGGAATGATCTTCACTTGTACTGAAGACATTTATTTTTTCACCACTTTTAACAATTGTTGGCCAAATCCTGAATTCAAAACGGGCATTAAGGGGATCAGCAGTTCCGGTAACCATTGGGACAACAAAATTGAATTTTTGAGTACATCCAAAGTTATCTGTGACGGTCAGGATATAAGGGCCATGCTCTATTTCAAAAAGGCTTTCAGTTGTCTCGCCGTTATTCCATAAAAATGTGAAAGGAGGTGAGCCACCTAAGATTTCGACCAGGATAGCTCCATTACCAGTTCCATTATCTCCGATGATAGAGAGATCATTGATGACAATAGCCGGTAAAACCGAAAGATGCAACGTCGTCTTATTGAAGCATCCCGGATTTGATTCTTCAACATGGAAATAATCGCCGGTCTGATATACATCTGTGCCTGAGAAATTCAACGTATCTCCGAAGCAGATCGTCTGTGCCACCTCATCATAAATAGTGTCATAAACAGTCAGTGTCAAATGGATAAAACTTGAGCATCCTTCGGGAGTGAAATATTCAATGATCTGATCAGTTGTCTCTGTATAGGGTACTTCCAAAACAAATACGGTATCTCCGTGACAAATTTCCTTTTCAATGGTTTCCGTTGTAGTAGGAACAACGTTCAACGTCAGCGATACGATACTGTCACAATTATTGGCAGCACCATTGTTGAATGTTACTGAATATGTTCCTGATTCAGAGAAAATCTGACTGCCTACTATAATTGACTGGCCCTCGCAAATAGACGTATCAATGATAGTTGAACCAATAGGTTTGACAGTGACATTCACTACACCCAGACCATCGCCCGGACAAAGCCCATCATGAATACTTCCTATTCTGAACCGGCAAGAAAACACAGGATCAACCTGAATTGAAAGATGCGATTGTTCACTCAGAACATTTGCAAAAAACACATTGTCTCTGAATAACTCTATAGCGAAAGGCGGGGTACCTGTACAATCAAAATTAAGTGTTACTGTAGACCCACTACATACTGAGTTTGGCCCTGACAGACTTATTCGTCCGGTAGGCAAAGGCCTGACATAAACATCAAATTCAATTGGATTAGTCTGGCAACTGGATCCTGTGGCCCATAGTTGATAATGGACTTTTAATAAGTTTGAAGTATTGTTAGTCAATATTTGGTAAAACCGCAGTGCATTATTTTGAGAAGATGAACCTGTAATACCATTATCCGGATTGGCAATCCAGGAGTAGGTTACCGGGGGCATGATATTCGTCTGCGGAAATAAAATGATGGTATCCTTACTACATATTGTCTTGTCTGTGATGACTTCAATGCCCGGATGAAGACAACATACCATGGTGGCAGTGTAAGTCTCTTCCTGATCATATGCGCATGCAAGACTTTCATGACTGCCAATCTCTCCATCTGAAAAAGTCCTCATACTGACGCTGGCATCCAGACTTGAGACACAATCCTCCAATACAGGAAGCGTAAAGCAAACCTTCCATTTATCCGGAGTAGGCAGGCAATCGAAAATGTCTCCTATAGTTTCATCAGGTCCGGTATTTGGCGGAGGATCATTGAGATTTGTAAAATACCATCCGGCCGGCATTCCCTGTCCTCCATCAAATCCATTTATCGGATTGGAAATATTGTACCTGACATCACCAAGCTTGTACCAATCCCAGAATCCGTTGTTGCTCACAGGAGCAAGCATTGAATCTACTTTAACAGGCATGCCAAAAAGGTCAAAACCAGCAGGATCCCAACCTGGTCCAAAAGAAGGAACCAAACCCTGAAATCCATTACAATCAAGTTTATTCCAATCTATTAATTCATAACAGAACTGTACCTTTTCACCAGGCTTATAAGGACCGTGCAATGGGCTGCCTAAAGATGTATTCGTCACGTAAAGAGAATCTCTTTCATTGCAGAATTCAACATGGATAGAAGTGGCGCAAAAATCAAATGAGCCCTCATTTCCTTCAGCATCTGTAATAGCGACTATATATGTTGTAAATGGCGCCACGGTAATATATTGCATCAACACAGATCCGTTCGAACCTGTAGCGCATTTGACCTGTGTATAATTGGAACAATTGACGGATTTGAGTAATCCTATTTGTGGTTGATTAAAATCATTTGAGTTCACGCTCAAAGTTAGAAGATCGGCATTAGCACCTGTGGTAAGCTTATAAAATGCAGTCGCATTTTCAAAGTCTGAACATGGGCCCTGAAGAAAAAATGGCCCGGGTTGCAATCCTGCATTACAACCTTCAACACAAAGGAGAACACCGGTAGATGGAGGGAAAATCTCATTATTCAGTGTTGAATCCGGAAGGCACTGAAATTCTTCGGAGCATGGAGGAGAGTTTGTGTTCAGGGTTATGTACCACATATCTTGCTGACTAAATGTATTCATTGGCACATTCTTATCAGCGGAAAGGGTAGTGCTCAACACATGAAAGACGGTATCAATCGCCATAATATCCACAGCCTGATCACTTGCGGAGCCACCATAATTCATCTGATGAATAATATTTCCGTTCAGGTCAATGGTCAAAATCCAGACATCCGTTAAACCCTTATTCCCGGTGAGATTGATATCATCACTATTGCTTGTAGCAGCTATGACTAATTTATTCGAACCATACCGGTCAAGTTTGGCATTAATGTCATTACCTCCGCCTCCGTATCTAACCATTTGTTTGGTGTTCCCATTCGTATTATCAAGTCTTATCAGCCATATGTCGTTTGAGCCATAGTTAGCGTTGAAATCTCCATCATGCGATGCAGAATGGCAAGTGACATAAACATCTCCATCTTTATGAAATAGGATGTCAGAGGCCATATCATCGAGTGAGCCGCCAAAATTCTTCTGCCATAATAGGTTTCCCTGCGGTCCTAATTTGAACACCCACACATCAGCACCTCCAGCATTTGGATCAAGTCCTGAAAGATTAGAATAGCTGGTCGCGGCGACATAAATATTACCATTGATATCTGAAGTGATAGCGGCGGGGGTATCCTTTAAAGAACCGCCCATCAAAGCTGTCCATTTAATATTGAAGATTGCATCTACATTGACAATCCACACATCTGATACGCCGTGATTTACTTTGTTATCAAGCTCTAGTGACGTGGCTTCCAAAGCCATGGTTACATTTCCGGAGAGATGGCGATATGCGTCAACAGCAGTTTCAGATGTAACGCCGCCAAATATAGCACCGAAGTTAAGGTCGCCATTATTGTTTGCTCTCATGAGCCATCCACCAGCTTGTCCATGTAGGGTACCATAAATCCCCTGGTCATTTCGTGTAGTACCGAAGGCAATAACCCCACCATCTGTATGAGGCATTACATTAGTCAGGTCGTCATTGCCGAAGCCACCGTAGTTGTGATTCCAGATTGAAAATCCATCGATAGTTCTTTTCTGTATCCAATAATCGGATCCACCATTATTTCCGGGCGTATCTCCATCTGTTGAGAATGTCCGTGCTCCAATAAATATTTTGGTAGAATCTGCATTGACGGCAATGTCCTTTGCCTCATCAAGTGAATTCCCCCCAAATATCTGAGAGGTTTGAATAGTAAACTGACCTGAACCGGCCAAAGATGCTAACAATAGCAATGTAAGTATGAGTATTCTTTGCATGGTTATTGTATTGAACAATAGGCTTTTGGAGGTGAAAAAATACGGATTATCGGGGGATTTGCCAAAATTGATTCAATAGTAGGTATTTGTCATAATTAATCAGTTCAAAAAGTGAAAATATGTACATTTGACGCCCATTCAATGGGTGATTAGCTCAGTTGGTTTAGAGCGCTGCCTCGACAAGGCAGAGGTCAACAGTTCGAGCCTGTTATCGCCCACTTTCAGAAAGCATTCGGGACGTAGCTCAGCCCGGTAGAGTACACGTCTGGGGGGCGTGTGGTCGCTGGTTCGAATCCAGTCGTCCCGACTTTTTGTAAGCCACCGTAGCTCAGTTGGTAGAGCAACGCATTCGTAATGCGTGGGTCAGCGGTTCAAGTC
>JBDUAU010000697.1:0-4412 GCA_040004485.1 Saprospiraceae bacterium | reverse complement strand
TTATTTTTTAAAACAGATTCACCGATTTTTCGGCAATTGAAGGACTCTTTCACTTTTTCAAATGCATTCTCGCTGATCACAATCTGATTTGGAGTGGCGATAGATTGTAATCGTTGTGCGATGTTGACTGCATCACCGATGACAGTATAATCTAAACGGCGTAGGCTGACGGAGCCAATATTTCCGGAGATCATTTCACCACTGTTAATGCCGATGGTAACCTTGGGCGTAAAGGTTACATGTTCGTGAATTGAAGGCAATTTTTCAATTTGTTTTCGCACTGAGAGACTCGCATCAATCGCCCGGTCAAGATGATAGTCGCCACGGAAAACGGCCATGATCGCATCTCCTATAAATTTGTCTACATATCCACCCTGGGCGATGATCTCTTTCGCCATAAGATCGAAATAACTGTTCAATAATTTTACTACGGTGTCCGGGCCTTCATTTTCACTGATTGTGGTAAAACTGCATATATCAAAAAACACAACTGTAGCTTCAATCGTATCATTAACGATCAGGGAAGTTTCAAATTCACGGGCGCTCATAAAATTCAAAACCGTCTCGTCGACATACATGCGAAGGATATTGTTTTCTTTAATTGCCTTCATCGTCTCACGCATCTGGTGTACATGCCGGATTGTTTTTTCCATGGTGAGTTCGAGGTCTTCAAAATTTACAGGCTTTGTAATAAAATCAAAGGCTCCGCGATTCATTGCGGTACGGATATTTTCCATATCGCCATAAGCGGAAACAATGACAGATTTTAATAAACTGTTTTGTTCATTGAGTTTGGTCAGCAGGGTCAGCCCATCCATTTCGGGCATGTTGATATCACTGAGGACGATGTCTACATCCGTGTGTGATAAAAGCTGCTCAAGAGCATGTCTTCCATTACTGGCGAAAACAAATTCATAGGCGTGTTCCCTGATCTTCTGACGAAACTTCTGTTTGATCAGGACTTCCAGATCCGCTTCGTCATCGACCACCAGTATTTTTGTCATTGCAGGATAGCGTTTAATTTTTCTTTTAATATTCCAAACTCAAGAGGTTTGGTGAGAAAGTCATCAGCGCCAAGACGCATTGCGGTATTATAATTTTCTGCATCGCCATAAGCCGTAATCATCATGACCACTGGTGGGGGCGTACGATGCTTTTCTTTGATATGTTGAAGCAACTCGAGGCCACTCATGCCCGGCATATTGATGTCTGAAAGGATGAGCACAGCTTCATGGGGATGAGCTTCCAAATGGAGTATAGCTTCTTCGCCTGAAAATGCAAACACAAAATTCATTTCCTGATTGCGTATCTCCTTTCTGAATCTTTGTTCGAAAAGAGTCTTAACATCTTGCTCATCGTCGACCACTAATATTTTCATCGGTTCGTTTTGTTTTCTTGCTGAGGTAATATAATGATGAATTCTGAACCTTCTCCTTCTTTGGTCACCACTTTTAATGTGCCACCATGTGCTTTGACAATATCATAACTCAATGATAAACCTAATCCGGTTCCTTGCCCGGTAGGTTTTGTAGTAAAGAAGGGTTGAAAGATCTTATCTAAAACATTTTGCGGAATGCCTCTACCATTATCGGAGACGCGGATTTCAACTGTGGCCCTTTCTGCCATTATTCCTTCTCCCGCCTTGCCCCCTAAATGGGGTAAAATAAGTTTTGTAGTAACGGAGACAAGAGGTTCGAATGCTTCTTCCCCCTTTAGGGGGCCAGGGGGGAGAATCGCGTTCTTTTTCCTTTCACTTACTGCATAAAACGCATTCGTGATCAAATTTAAAATCACTCTTCCGATATCCTGCGGAACAATATTGATCAGACCAATACTTTCATCATAATCTGTTTTCATCGTGGCATTAAATGATTTGTCTTTTGCACGAAGGCCGTGGTATGCGAGTCTCAAATATTCATCTGCTAATGCATTGATATCCGTTGGTTCCTTTACACTACTGCTGCTTCGGCTATGCATCAGCATACCTTTTACAATCGCATCAGCACGTTTGCCATGAAATATTATTTTTTGTTCATTGTCTTTAATGTTACCGGCAATTTCTTTTGCCAATTGCATATTGCCAGTTGCCAATTCATCATGAAGCTCATCAATTAACTCCATATTTACTTCAGAAAAGTTGTTGACGAAATTCAACGGGTTTTGTATTTCATGCGCTATGCCTGCGGTGAGTTCTCCGAGGGAGGCCATTTTTTCGGATTGAATGAGTTGGGCCTGTGTGGATTTCAACACGGACAATGCATCCTCAGCGCGCTTTTTTTCTTCTTTTAATTGTTCCAGATCGTAGCGGGCTTTTGTTAAATCCTTGAAACGGGAATAAGCCAACGAAAATACAGAGGCTGCCCGCTTCAACAAATTCCAGCTTTCTTCTGATATATCACCAGGTGTAGCGGCACCAATTGCACCTTGTGAAAATTTATATAGATGGTACGTCCTTTCCGGGATGACAGCGCCATAAAATCCACGAAGTGGAATTGATAACTCTTCGCAATATCGTATCCATTCTATCCGCTCCGCGCCCTTCATTTCAATATTAATTTGATTATCGTCTGAATTATAAAATTGAAGCATCTCTCGACCCACCCAAGTGTCAGTAAGATCTAATGCAAAATAGTCAGCCACTAATTTTTTTTCTACATGTCTTACATCTGTAATGGCGTACCAGCATTCTGCTTTTGTAGAATTTTCATCATGAATATAAATGCTGGCGGTTTCCAGTTCTTCTACACCCAATATTCCCATTTCGTGACGCAATACCTGTGCAACCTCTTTCAACTCTTCAGGCTGTTGCATAGCCAATGCTCTTGCACGAACCCTTTCCAATGCTGCTTCTATCTGTGCTTGTCGTGCCTGGGCTTCGGCCTGCGCCACATCAGCATAACGTCTGTAAGCCAGGTCGAAAACATTTTTGAATCGTTTCAACACGGTCATGGCTTCTTCATTCAAAGGCGTGTAGGCACAAAAGCCTAAACCACCCGCACCAATGGAATAATAATAATAATGGAGGGAGGTGGCCGCATCCAGTTTGGGAGCTGGTTTTTGAATAAGACTTTTAAGGTGATTGCGCCAATCATCCAACTCGATTCCGGTAACGCTTAAAGAAATAAAGGCCTCTTTGTTTTGCCTCATTTTTAACGCCAGCGTTTCAATAAGTGGATGGCTGTTGTACAAAATTTCCCCAACGAATTTGATACCATTAGTATAATAGTCATAGTTCATGTATAAGCCTTTGGCATCGTTTGCAATGGCTATTTGTGTGTTACGGATATTTTCAAAGCCAAGGGTCTGCAGTTCTGTTAAAAGTATTTTACACACTTCTATCAGTTCTTCAGACTTCCGCATGATCATAGCTTGGGAACGAATACGTTCAAGAGAAGCTTCGATCTGAGCCTCTCTGGTCTGTGCTTCTGCCTGGGCAATGTCTATGTAGCGCCTATACGCGAATTCAAAAACATTTCGAAATCGCCTGAGGAGAATACGTTGTTCTTCTGTAAGTGAATTGAAAGAGGAAATGCCTATGGCACCAACACCGATAGAATAAAAATAATAGGTCAGGGATTCAATGCGGTGTAATCTGGGATCGTCAGCCTCTCCCTGGCTTTTTCTTAAAGCTACCAGTTCTTTCAAAAGCGGTCCTTCTATTACATCTTCTACGAATGCATCACTTGAAGCTTTCAGTTTTAGTACCTGCTGTTCAATAAAGGCTTGCGCATTGTAAGATACAGGGGTAATGCTTCTGCCAACATCGGGAGAATAATCATAATTGAGAAACGATTGTTTGCTGTCATCAAGAATATTGATCATGGTGTTTCTCAGACCACTGAATTCCAGTTTTTCAAGTTCTTTATAGAGAGTCTCGCAGATATCGAGTAAATCAGCTGCTTTGCGCATGCCCAGAGCTACAGTACGCACGCGTTCAAGAGAAGCTTCGATCTTGGCTTCTCTGGTTTGTGCTTCTGCTTTTTGCAGATCGAGGAAACGGGTATAAGTCTGTTGGAATACTTTTCCAAAGCGCATCAATGTAGCATTCTCATCACCAGTATAAGGAATGCCCGAAAAATTCTCGATGTACAAGCCTACATTTTCTAGCAATACAGTGGATATGGCCAGGCCAGGACAATTAAAATAATATTCCAGGGTCACTTCCGGTACTCCGGGAACCAACTCAAAGAGATCTTTATAAAATCTGTTTTTTTCTTCAAAGGTCAGATGGTTGGCAAAGAAATCCAGTCCTTTTCCTTTTGCTTCAATAAAACTATTCCAATGCGCACAATCAAAATAAGGAATGGTCACTTCGGATGGAACTTCATGCGCGTCAGCCAGCCAAATATGCATATCATCCCTTGCCTTATAATCCATAATAAACCCGGTATGTTCAATATGGATATTTAAGT
>JBDUAU010000419.1:0-4412 GCA_040004485.1 Saprospiraceae bacterium | reverse complement strand
GAAAAGAGAAGTACAAAAATTTGTGGATAGCAAATAAATCTTAGATGTTTGCCCCATCGATTTCTGCGAAATCTTTCCCCTGTGCTTCGACTTGCTCTACTCAACCTTGGTTCGACTTGCTTCCACTCATCCTTTTGCTACAGCTCACCAACCGTGTGCTATGGTTCGACTGCTGCTACTCAACCTTATGCTTCAGCTCAGCAACCAGGGGTTTAGGAACTAATTTCAAATCTATTTATTTTCACCATTCAGTTATGAATTGTAAAAGATTTATTTTGTTTTTAAATATTCATAGAAAAAGAGTTAAACAATTTATATTGTTTTGTGCTCTGTTCATTTTCAGCAATACAGCTTTTGCACACGCCATTAATTTTAGATTAGAAAATGCGCCGGTGAATGATGTGGTGATGTTTTATATGAAGTTGGGATACAAGCATATACTACCGGATGGATTTGATCATATTTTATTTGTTGTCGGACTCTGCCTGCTGAGCACACGCATCAAGACGATTCTTTGGCAGGCTACAGCATTTACGGTGGCGCATTCGATTACACTTGCGCTTTCGATGAAGAGCATCATTGTGGCTCCGAGTTCTATTGTCGAACCGATCATCGCGCTTTCGATACTTTTTGTGGCTATTGAAAATATAGTGATCGGCGAGTTGAAACCATGGCGGATTGTGATTGTGTTTTTATTTGGACTGATTCATGGGATGGGCTTTGCGAGTGCATTGAATGAAATTGGTTTGCCCAGGAATGCATTTCTGACATCGATACTTTCTTTTAATGTGGGCGTGGAACTTGGTCAGATCAGTGTTATCTTAATTGTATTTGCAACGGTGATCCATTTTTTTGGGGATAAACCGTGGTACAGGAAGAAGGTTGTTTATCCTTTGTCTATTATGATTGCGTGTATTGCAGCATATTGGACCTTGCAGCGGATATTCTTCTAATGAAAACACTTTAAAAGAGGACACGGATAAAATAAGATCTGATTAAGATTTTTTAAGATTTGCATTACGTGCGCAAATAACTTGCATATAAGTTATGATTTCTATTAGCGAAAATTAGTGCAATTAGCGGCAAAAAAAATAGGACGCAGACGGTTGTTGAGCTGCAGCACAAGGCTGAGTACGCCATTTCGAACCATAAAATAAGATCTGGTTAAGATTTATTAAGATCCCTTTTTTGACTTTCTCCTAACTTGTTACTCGTAATTCGTTACTCGTTACTCAAATACTTGTTACTCGTTATTCGTTATTCGTTACTCATTACCGTTTGTCTTGCTTTGAAAAAACTTTTCTTAGAAGATCTGTAGTACGTTGTGATTGATCTCCACGGATCTTTTCTTCTTTCACCTGGATGAGACTGAAGAGGCCGTCAAGAGCCTTTTGACTGACGTGATCATCGAGAGCGGGGTTTGCTTTTCTGACGAAAGGAATATTGTTGTATGCAGTGATGACTGATCTCCAGTAGGTGCGTGCATTGACTTCGTCGAGGGCGGATTGGATGACAGGTAAAAATGCGTTATAAAGATTTGTTCGCGTCTCGGTTTCGAGATAGCGGGTAGCTGCATCTTTTTCACCGAGTAAAATATTCATCGCATCTTTTATCGTCAGTGAAGTAATCGCATCGACGAATATAGGAGTTGCTTTTTTAGCTGCGAGTTCCGCTGCTTTGTTCATTTTCTCAGTCAGTTGTTTTTCCACATCCTGAAAACCAGGAACCATTTTTACTTTTGAAATGATGGTTTGCGCTTCTTCAGGAATAAGAATTTTGTATGGACTCTCGAGATAGCCCTTGTCTGCCGAGAGCTTATCGACTGCCTCATTGACACCAAACTCTAAAGCTTGTTTCAAACCTGAACCAACTTCATCATCAGGAGAAGAAATAACTCCCTGTGCTTTCTTAAGTAAGTCTTTGAATTGTGCGTGGCTATGCGAAGGAAAAACCAACAAGGCCACGATTAAAATGCTGGTGCTCAACAGACTCTGGATCTTAGATATGTTCATCATAAAGCTAATAACGCAAATAATACGGTTTCGGCACAATGGGGGAATGAAATTAACGGGATCTTAACCAAGAGCGTGATCTCTGCCCCTAAATCCCCTAAAGGGGACTTTAAAAGATTCCAGTTATCAAAACATTAGATTTTTTTCATTTCAAAGGTCCTAATAAGTAAATCTTTTCGGATGTAATACAAATATCCGATCAGAAACCAATAAGAATTACTTCAAAGATCAAGACAGAATTGGCAGGAATGCCTGGTTTAGCTGTTCCACCATAACCAAGGCCGGAGGGAATATAAAATGTGGCTGCCCCACCCTTCCCCAGAAGAGAAATTCCTTCCTTCATGCCTTCAATAAGATTACCTAAAGGAAAGTTAGCTGAAGGATTAGAATCAAACACATTTCCATTGAGCAATGATCCCGTATAGCTAATATGGACATTGTTGGAAGATGAAGGATGCTCGGTATTGCCAGGAATAGTGATAATATAATAAAGTCCAGATTCTGTTTTTTCTGCCTGAAGGTTATTGTCCATCAGGTAAGTTTTGATCAGCATTTCGTCTTCAACTGCCTGGCTGTCATTATTGCATGAGACCATCAATGAACACAGTGATAGAAGGAGTATGGATAAATGTATAAATTTCATTTTCATGTTTAGGTTAACGAACGAAGGTAGTGGAAGGCGTCCAGTCTTCGTTTAAAGATATATTCTTTTGTCAAAGATGATTTATTAAAATCTCAATGGATTAAATTTTCGGTCATTTTCTAAATGAAATTTTTTCAATAAAATATCTCTTACCATCTGTCCCGTCGCAGGTGCAAGACTCAACCCCATCATCGCATGACCAGTAGCTAATATAATCGAAGAGTCTTTTGACAATCGTCCGATGTAAGGCATTCCATCCGGTGTGCATGGCCTATATCCATACCAAACAGGTCCAGGTTCTGATATTTTCAAATCGGGATAGTAATTCGCAGCGGCGTTTAGAATAGATTTTATTTTATTAGGATTAATTTTTTCATCACGGCCACTTATTTCCAGAGTGCCTGCTACCCGAAGTTTGTTTCCCATCGGTGTTATCGCTACACGAGCTTCAGTGAGAATAGCAGGAACTGATGGCATACCAATAGGTTGATGAATGGTCATCGAATAGCCTTTACCATCCTGCATCGGAAGTTTATATCCTGATTTTTTCATCAATATCCCTGACCATGTACCTGTGGCAATGACAACATTCCTTGCTCGAATATTTTCATTATTCTTTAAAGAAATAACGGCTCCTTCATTTCCCTGATTATCAATCTTAATAACCTCACTATTTACTTTAAATTCAACTCCTGACTTTCGAAGTGATGTTATCAATTGTTGCATTAATACATGAGGAGCGAGATGTGCATCACCAGGGAAATGAACAGCGCCACGCACATTCATTTTAATGCCCGGATCTAAAATGCTCAAATCAGAAGGAGATAAAATATTCGCTTCAATCCCCAGCTCATGCGCCATCGCTGCTGTCTCTGCTTCTTCATGTTCGCCCGCAACAGTCTGATACATCATGAGGATTCCCTTTCGATCAAAATTAAAATTGAAACCAGGTGAAAAATTTAAACTGTTGTAAAATTCTCGTCCTTCAATGTGCATGTCACGAAGTAGTGGAGCACATTCGGCAACATGCTTTTTAGAAGCAGACCTATAAAACTGCCAAAGCCATTGTACCAATTCGAGATTCAATCTGGGCCGGATATAGAATGGACTTCCTTTACTAAACATCCATTTCAATCCTTTGCCTGTCATACCCGGTGATGCCAAAGGAATAAAATGGCTTGGCACAATCATACCTGAATTTCCAAAAGAACATCCTTCTGAGAAATCACCTTTGTCTACAATTGTGACTTGAATGCCGGCTTCATGAAGATGCCATGCACAACATAGTCCGACGATACCGCCACCCACAATCACTACTTCTTTCATATCACCTGGAAACCATGCGCATAAGGATCATCGTGATCATCGATGATAATTGTGTTGTACCCGGTAATGCGAGCCCAGCCTTCTATGGATGGAATGATACCACTGAAGTGGCCGACACTTGCCTCCGCTTCAACTACTCCCATAAACTTGCTACCGATTATACTTTCATGGATGAATGAATCACCCACATTTAATTTTCCTTTGGCATACCATTGTGCCATACGTGCAGATGTGCCTGTGCCACATGGAGATCTGTCAATCGCCTTTTCACCATAAATCACAGCACCTCTTGCAGTAGATGATTCATCCATCACCTTCCCCGTCCATAGTATGTGCGAGCAGCCACGAATAACATCATTTTCAGGATGAATAAATTCATACCGATCATTGATATCATCACGTAAGGCTCTGCCCCATGCAATTAATTTATC